>NZ_CALJRY010000134.1 GCF_937976295.1 uncultured Rothia sp.
GCTCTTCCGATCTGGGTCTTCTCTCTCCCCCCCCTGCTACCCCTGCTATACCCCTGAGAAACCGCTGAAATATCTCGGGGCACCCCTGAATATCTCGTGGCACCCCAGATCAAGACATAACGAAAGCCCGCCTTCGGTTGGATTCTCATCCAGTCGAAGGCGGGCTTTATGTGTTCAGCTACGGGAGCTTAGTGAACGTGAATGTCCGCTGCGTTCACCTCGGAACGGTCGCCGCTCCACATGGTGTGGAAGGCGCCCTCTTCGTCAATACGACCGTAGGTGTGTGCACCGAAGAAGTCACGCTGAGCCTGAATCAGGGATGCGGGCAGGCGGTCGCGGCGCAGACCGTCGTAGTAGGACAGTGCGGAGGAGAACACCGGCACGGGGATGCCCAATGCGGTTGCCTTAGCCACCACGCGACGCCAGGAAGGAACGAGCTCCTCCATGAGGTTCTTGAACGCGGGTGCCAGAAGCATGTTCGCGGGAGCCTCATCAGCGTAGGCAGCCATGATGTCGCCCAGCAGCTCGGCACGGATGATGCAGCCTGCACGCCACAGCGATGCGATGGTGTCCAGCTTCAGGTCCCAGCCGTATTCCTTGCCTGCGCGGGTGAGCAGGTCCATGCCCTGTGCGTACGCAACGAGCTTGGAGGCGAAGAGTGCGCGGCGCACATCCTCAACGAACTCGGGGTCGCCTGCACCTACGCCGGTGGTTGCGATTAGGCCTGCGGGCAGTTCGTGCTGTGCCTGCTCGCGCTGTTCACGCTCGGAGGAGGAGAGGGCGCGTTCGAACACGGACTCTGCGATAGCGGAGACGGGGGAACCGAGGTCCAGGCCGGCCTTAGCGGTCCACAGGCCGGTACCCTTCTGGCCAGCTGCGTCAACAATAACGTCGACCAGGGGCTTGCCGGTCTTTGCGTCTACCTGCGCGAGCACCTCTGCGGTGATTTCGATCAGGTAGGAGTTCAGGTCGGTCTTGTTCCAGGCCTTGAAGATTTCTGCCTGCTGTGCGGGCTCAATACCTGCCACAGAGCGGAGAATATCGTAAGCCTCGCCAATGACCTGCATGTCGGCGTACTCGATGCCGTTGTGGACCATCTTCACGAAGTGACCCGAACCGTCGGTGGAAATCCATGCGCAGCAGGGTGCGCCGTCCTGCGGTGCCTTCGCTGCAATCTTTTCGAGCATGGGGCCGATGTGCTTGTAGGACTCTGCGGAGCCGCCGGGCATCATGGAGGGGCCCCAGAGAGCGCCCTCTTCGCCGCCGGAGACGCCAACGCCTACGAAGTGCAGGCCCTTTTCAGCCAGGGCGCGCTCGCGACGGATGGTGTCGGGGAAGTGGGAGTTACCGCCGTCGATGATGATGTCGCCCTCATCGAGCATGGGGGTGAGCTGCTCGATAACTGCATCGACGGGTGCGCCCGCCTTGACCATAATCAGGATGCGGCGGGGAGACTCGAGGGAGTCGACGAGTTCCTGCAGGGACTCGGTACGGATGAAGTCGCCGTCTGCGCCGTGCTCAGCCAGCAGTGCGTCGGTCTTCTCTACGGAACGGTTGTGCAGTGCCACGGTGTAGCCGTTACGTGCCAGGTTGCGGGCGAGGTTTGCGCCCATGACAGCAAGGCCGGTGACACCAATCTGTGCCTTCTTGTTTTCAGTCATGTATATAAGGATACGCGCTTAGGGCAGGCTATATATAGGTGGAGTGCAGTTTTATGCTCGAAGGAATCACGGTTCCTGCTGGATTATCTTCGTGAGCTTCCCGCCGGGTACCCTCGCAGCAGGTTAATGGGGAGACAAAACCGGGTAAACAAAACCGGGTAAACAAAAACCCCGATACCTTGCGGTACCGGGGGTTAGCGGTGGGTCCTACCGGGATCGAACCGATGACATCCACGGTGTAAACGTGGCGCTCTACCAGCTGAGCTAAAGACCCTTAGTTCTCACTGATTCGTTGCGTTTCAGTGGCGAACACAAGAGAAAACTATACGGGTTTTTGGGTGGCTACGCAAATCCATGACACATGTTCTATGTCTCAGTATTTTTTCGTTTTCCCACCGCGCCCCACACTAAGCCACATCAAGCCATGTTGGAGCACGACCTTTTAGGTAGACCATACCCCATCGTTCCGCGCCATTCCGCCAACCCCATCGTTCCGCGCCATTTAGGTGTAAAAAGACTCTAAGTGGCACTTTTGATGCACAGTATTTTCCGTTCAGATAGTCACAAAGCGAAACCCACATCACAAAAACCCTTATTTGAGACCAAGAGACCCATCTTTAGGTCTAAGATAGTAGAGATAAGTAGCGAAGTAGACCCCACGGATCTATAGCGCTTAAACACAAAGATTGTTCGACAACGCAACAACGCGCGGCGGGCAATCTCACAACCGCACAGAAGAGAGGTTGGATTAGTTTGGCTAACGTACCGAACGAGCACTCCCTGAGCACCCTTCTTGATGGCCTGAAGGACATCGACGTAGAAGAGACCCAGGAATGGGCTGAGTCCCTCGAGGACCTTATCAAGACTCACGGCACCGAGCGTGCAGAGTACATCCTTCGCGCACTGCTCAAGGAGGCTGGCGCAAAGGGCGTAAAGGTCCCCACTCTGGTCAAGACCGACTACATCAACACCATCCCCGTAGATCAGCAGCCCGAGTACCCCGGTGATGAGGAACTCGAGCGCCAGTACCGCGCATGGATTCGTTGGAACGCAGCAATCATGGTTCAGCGTGCCCAGAAGAAGGGCATCGGCGTTGGTGGCCACATTTCCACCTTCGCAGGTGTTGCTGACCTCTACGAAATGGGTCATAACCACTTCTTCCGCGGCCGCAACCACCCCGGTGGCGGCGACCAGGTCTTCTTCCAGGGTCACTCCTCCCCCGGTGTCTACTCCCGCGCATTCGTTGAGGGCCGCCTGAGCGAAGAGCAGATGGACGGCTTCCGTCAGGAGAAGACCAAGGGCGCAAACGGTATTCCTTCGTACCCGCACCCCCGTTGCATGCCCGATTTCTGGCAGTTCCCGACCGTTTCCATGGGTCTGGGCCCCCTGAACGCAATCCACCAGGCATCCTTCAACAAGTACCTGCACAACCACAAGATCAAGGACACCTCCGAGCAGCACGTCTGGGCATTCCTGGGCGACGGCGAAATGGACGAGCCCGAGTCGCGTGGTGCACTGCAGCTGGCAGCAAACGAGCACCTGGACAACCTGACCTTCGTCGTCAACTGCAACCTGCAGCGTCTGGACGGCCCCGTTCGCGGTAACGGCAAGATCGTTCAGGAGCTTGAGGCATTCTTCCGCGGCGCAGGCTGGCACGTCATCAAGGTCCTGTGGGGCTCCGACTACGACGAGCTGCTCAAGAAGGACAAGAGCGGCAAGCTCATCCAGCTGATGAACGAAACCCTCGACGGTGACTACCAGACCTTCCGCGGCGAAGACGGCGGCTACATCCGCGAGCACTTCTTCGGCAAGTACCCCGAGACCAAGGAACTGGTTGCAGACCTGACCGACGAGCAGATCTTCAACCTGCGCCTGGGTGGCCACGACGACAAGAAGCTCTACGCAGCCTACAAGGAAGCTATGGAGACCAAGGGCAAGCCCACCGTCATCCTGGCACAGTCCATTAAGGGTGCGGAGCTCGGCCCCTACTTCGAGGCACGTAACTCCACCCACCAGATCAAGAAGTTCACCATGGAAGCACTGAAGGGCTTCCGTGACCACCTGAACATCCCCATCTCCGACGAGGAGCTGGAGAAGGATCTGTACAACCCGCCGTACTACGTACCCGAGGCAAGCCACCCGGCACTGCAGTACATGCACGCACGCCGTAAGGAGCTCGGCGGTTACCTCCCGGGTCGCGCAAACGCACAGCCCGAGATTACCCTGCCCGAGTCCAAGGTCTACGCACAGACCAAGAAGGGCTCCGGCAAGCAGACCGCTGCTACCACCATGGCGTTCGTCCGCCTGATGAAGGACCTCATGCGTGTGAAGGGCTTCGGTCACCGTATCGTTCCCATCACCCCCGATGAGGCACGTACCTTCGGTATGGACTCCTTCTTCCCGTCCGCTAAGCTGTACAACCCCAACGGCCAGAACTACGTGCCCGTTGACCACCAGCTCATGCTGACCTACACTGAGTCCCCCGAGGGCCAGATTGTTCACGTGGGTATTAACGAGGCAGGCGCAACCGCAGCGTTCACCGCTATCGGTACCTCCTACGACACCCACGGCGAGCCGATGATTCCGATTTACATCTTCTACTCGATGTTCGGTTTCCAGCGCACCGGCGACGCCTTCTGGGCAGCTTCCGACCAGATGTGCCGCGGCTTCGTCATCGGTGCAACCGCAGGTCGTACCACCCTGTCCGGTGAGGGTCTGCAGCACAACGACGGTCACTCCCCGATCCTGGCGTCCACCAACCCGGCGTTCAAGATCTACGACCCGGCATACGGCTACGAGATCGCTCACATCGTTGAGCGCGGTATCGAGCAGATGTACGGCACCAAGGACGAAGACCACAACGTCATGTACTACCTGACCGTGTACAACGAGCCGATTCACCAGCCTGCTGAGCCGGCAAACGTTGACGTTGAGGGCATCATCAAGGGTATCCACAAGATCAGCGAGTCTCCGCTGACCTCCGGCCCCAAGGCACAGCTGCTGGCATCCGGCGTTGCTGTTCCGTGGGCCGAGAAGGCTCAGAAGCTGCTGGCTGAGGACTGGGGCGTCTCCGCAGACGTCTGGTCCGTCACCTCGTGGACCGAGCTGCGCCGCGACGGCATTGCCGCTGAGGAAGAGGCTCTGCTGAACCCGAACCAGCCCGCTCGCGTTCCTTACGTGACCCAGAAGCTGGCTGGCGCTGCTGGCCCGATCATCGCGACCACCGACTTCTCCTCGGAGGTTCCCGACCAGATCCGCCAGTTCGTTCCGAACGACTTCGCAACCCTGGGTGCTGACGGCTTCGGCTTCGCAGACACCCGCCCGGGTGCACGTCGCTTCTTCCACATCGATGCAGAGTCGGTTGTTGTCCGCACCCTGCAGATGCTGGCAAAGCGCGGCGAGGTTGCAGCAGACGTTCCCGCGAAGGCATTCGCTAAGTACGACCTGCTGAACGTGAACGCTAACTCCGAGCTGGAGCAGCACTAAGCATTTAGCGGTAGAACCCCGGTTCTGCGTTAGACGCTAAACGATGCCCCCGGTTGATGATTCATCAACCGGGGGCATTCGTTTTTTAACTCAACTGCATGTTTTAAGCGATGTAGCCCGCAGGTAACGTATTACCTCCGGGCTACATCAGTTATGGGGAAATCAGTGATAGGGGTTAGCCGGCGAAGTGGCCGGTCACCTCCGCCAGACGCGCCGGATTCACCAAATCAGGGTGCGTACCCTCCAACAGCACCGCCCGGAACGACGACGCATGCGCCTCCCAACCCGCCGCATCCAGGTACGGCTGATCCTCATGCGGCACACCCACCAGCAACACATCACCATCAAAGAACGCCTGCTCAGCACCACGCATCAACGCCGCCGAAGCACGCATACTACCCAAGCACACGCCCAACTTCTCCTCCGGTAGGTAACCCATCGCCGAACCCGCCCGCTGCAGACGCTCCAACGTACCGGGCAAATCAAGCTGCTCATCGGCGGCAGGCTCCGGCAAACCGCCCATACGCAGCAGCGCACGGAAGCTCTCCTGCTCATCCGGCGCCGGCACGCCCTGCCACTGCTCCGAAGGATACGCATCCAACAGAACCACGCGCTCAACCTGCGCACCCGCAGCCTGCGCCAAAGCCGCCACCTGCACCGCGGCAGTACCGCCCACAGACCAGCCCATCAACGCAAAACGACGCGGCAACGAACGCTCCGCCAGAGTCTTCTCAATCAGCTTCAGGTAGCCCTCAGCCAGCTCCTGCAGGCTCGACGCAAAGCCAGCCTGCGGGTCAGAAAACGCCTCAGCCTGCAAAGCATACACACCCTGCTGAGCCGGAAGATGCGAGAGGTACCCCGCATAGCACCAGCCCAAACCACCCGCAGGCGGCAGGATAAACAGCGGCGCGGGGGCATCGGTAGCGTCATACGCAGCAGGCTGCTCGCGCAGCGGCAGAACCGGCGCGAACTCCGCACCCTCGCCGCGCTCGCCCGCAATGGACGCCGCCAAAGCCTGCACGGTCGGATGCGCAAACAGCGCACCAATACTCACGCTCAGACCCAGCTGCTCCTCAACCGCGGCAATCACCTCAAGAGCCGCCAGCGAATGACCACCCGAAGCGAAGAAATCCTCATCCACGCCGAAACGCTCACGACCCAGCACACCCGCAATAATCGAGCACAGTTGCTGCTCCAGCAGACCGTGCGGACCCTCAGCGCCAGAACTCTGCGGGGTCAGGTCGAGGGACGCCAACAGCTTGCGATCCGCCTTACCGGAGGGGCTCACCGGCAGAGCAGGCAGGGTGTGCCACAGGGTCGGAACCATGTAGTCCGGCAGAACCTGCGCGCAATGCTCACGCGCCGCCTCCACCAGCTGCTCGGCACGCTCGGCGGACACGTCGCCCACCTCCAGCACCGCCGCCAGGGCAGGCTCACGCAGACCGCGGTACAGCAGAGCCACCGAAGCACTCACGCCCTCAACCGCGGCAAGAGCCATCTCAATATCGCCCAGCTCCAGGCGCTGACCGCGCACCTTAATCTGGTAGTCCGTGCGGCCGCGGTAGCCGATGACGGCGCGGCCATCGGGAAGAATCTCCCAGCACGCCAAATCGCCCGTACGGTACAGGCGCTGGCTCTCACCATTCAGCAGCGCGAGCGCACCGGCAGGAGCCTGCTCCACGAAAGCCGCCGCGGTCGCCTGCGGGTTGTTCTTGTAGCCGCGTGCCAGCTGCACGCCCGACAGGTGCAGTTCACCGGTCACGCCCACCGGCACGGGGTGGCCGGTCGGGTCAAGAATCAGGGTGCCGGTGTTCCAGACCGGCTCGCCAATGGGCACGCTCTCACGCTGCGGGTCGGCGGAAGTCTCCCAGAAGGTCACGTCCACCGCCGCCTCGGTCGGGCCGTACAGGTTCAGCGGGTACACGCCCAGAACCTCGCCCGCAGCCTGCACCTGGTCCTTCTGCAGAGCCTCGCCCGAGCAGACCACGTAGCGCAGGGGCTGCTCTCGATCCTGACCGAAGCCGGCATCAGCCAGGATGCGGCGCGCCGCCGGCGAAGAGGTCAGCGCCGAAAGCATGGTCGGCACAAAATGCACCGCCGTGACGGACTGCTCGGCAATCACGCGCGCCAGGTAGGCGGGGTCGCGGTGACCCTCCGGGGTGGCAATGACCACGGCGGCCCCCTCGGCGAGCGGCCAGTACAGCTCCCACACGTGCACGTCAAAGGAGATGGGAGTCTTGTGCAGAACGCGGTCGCCCTCCCCCACCGGAATCTGGTGCTGCTGCCAGCGCAGGCGGTTATCAATCGCGCGGTGGCTAATGGCAACGCCCTTAGGCCTGCCCGTGGAGCCGGAGGTGAAGAGCACGTAAGCATCCTCGTCCAGGCCGGTTTTCACGCCGGGAAGCTCCTCGGCGGCGGGTGCCTGTACAGGTTCCTCGATGCTCAGCTGCGGTAGGGTGTGCTGGGGCAGGTTCGCGTGACGTGCAGGATCCTGCGGGTTCAGCTCCTGCGCGCTCAGCGGATGCAGACCGGGCCCGTGCAGCAGCAGGGAACATTCGGCGTCCTCCATCATCACACCCACACGCTCGGCGGGCAGATCCGGAAGCACCGGCACGTAGGTGGCGCCCGCGTACAGCAGGGCGTACAGCGCCACGTACTGCTCCACACCGCGGTGCACACGCAGACCCACCGCATCGGCGGGGCGAACGCCCCAGTCCAGCAGCTGCGCGGCAAGCGCACGGGCGCGCTCATCCAACTCGGCGTAGGTGAGGGCGCGGTCAAAAGCGTAGGCGCGCTCCGACTCGGGGGTGAGCACCTCACCGGGCGCGGGGGCAGAATCCAGCACCGCGAGCGCCTGCGGATGCGCCGCCACCGAATCACGGAAGCGACCCAGCAGGGTCTTGTACTGTAGCGGATGCTCGGTCAGCGCCGGGGCGGTCAGCTCGCGCAGGGTCGCAAGCTCCGCCTCGGTCGCCAAACCCAGGTTGTTCAGGGAGGCACCCTCGCGCTGCGCCTGGACGGCGTGGGCGGGCAGCCACTCGCTCAGGCGGGCGGCGTGGCGTTCCAGCTCCTCGGCGGTGTAGAGTGCCGGGTTCATGTCAATCTCGCATGAGATGCTGTTGCCGCGGCCGGGCATGCCGCGCAGGGTGAAGGTCGCGTCAGCAACGGGACCGGCAGAGATATTGTGGATGCGCGCGGTCGGTACCGGTTGTGCAGCTCCGGACTCGTCCTTGGTGGGTGCCGCCAGCGGCAGCACCGCGTCAAAGGGCACCACGTTAATCTGCGCACCAAACAGCCTGGACTGGGCGTTACGCGCGGTACGTTCGAGGTCTTCCTGACGAGCCAGCGGATGCTCAGCATTGCGGGCGTACTGCTCCTTCACCGAGTGCAGGGACTCCGCAATGGGACCGGTCGCCGCAACCTTCACCGGCAGAACATTCACCGCGGTACAGCCGGTCTGCGCGCTCGCCGCACCCAGGGCGCGGGTCGCCTCCGGCAGGGTGCGGGCGAACATGCGGTTCATCTGCGGCACGCCAAACGAAGCCTGCGGGTAGCCGCCCACACGCGCCAGGTACGAGCCGACGGCGGCGGTCGCCAGCACCGGCCAGGAGACGGCGTGCTGCTTTGCCGCATCCAGCAGAGCCTGCTGGGTGGGCACGTCAATGCTGAACGCCAGGCGCACAGACCGCGCCGACGGGGAGGCGGTACGACCCGCCAGGGAGGTGTCTTCCTGTTCCAGGGCGCCACTCGCCTCCCAGAAGGCGACGTCTTCGTCACGGGCGTCGGAGGCGGCATCGTCGGCGTCGAGTAGCTGTTGCAGGCTCATGCGGCGGGTTGCCGGGACCGGCTGACCGGCGGACAGGGCGCGGTATATCGCCGCCACGCGGGAGAGGCCGTTGAACGCGGCGAACCCGTCGGCGACCACGTGGGAGAAGGAATGGTACACCCAGAGGAACCCGCCGTAACGCACCACTGCGCTGCGCACGGTCACGCCCTCATCGGTGGTGAGGGGCTGGGCGAGCAGGCGCTGCGCCCAGGCGCGCACCGGCGCGGGCAAATCAGATTCGGCCAGGTCAGAGACGTTCTCTTCCCCTGCCTCGGCGGTGCCGTTCAGCTCCCCCTCCTCCAGTTCGCCCTCCTCCAGTTCGCCTCCGTCCACGAGCAGGTCAATGCCCGAAAGGAACGCCTCAAGCGGCAAAATCTGCTGGGAGGCGGCACCATCGGCAATGCGGGTGCGCACGCGGAAGCCCTCGTTCTCGCGGTAGAGCTGCACCAGCGCCTCACGCAGCAGGGTGAGGTCGGTGTCCGCGGGGCATTGCAGAACCTCCGCGGTGTTGTAGCAGGGGTTCGTCGGGTCAATCGCCGCGGCAAAGTAGATGCCGCGTGCGTTCGTGGTCAGCGGTAGCCAGGGGCTGTCAGCACTGTGCTGTGCGGAGGGGTTCGCGGCGGTGCGAAGGTCAGCAGTCCCGAAGCTAGCGGGTGCGGTAGTATCAGCTACGCCCATGGTGGCCTCTCAAGCTCTGGATCAGGGGTCTGGATTAGGGATGATATGCGGTGTGAAGAAAAACGAGGCGAGTAGCAAACACCCCGGGCACCCGTCTGCATTCGCGGCAGGCGGGCACTCGGGGTGCGGTAACGCTTAGCCCAGGCGGGAGGCGATGAACTCCACGGTCGGGTTCTCCACCAGCTCGGTAAACTCAATCACGGCGCCTTCGGCAGCAAGATCATCGAGCAGTGCGAAGGAACCCATCGAGTCCAGGCCCAGGGAGAACAGGTCGGTGGTCGGCTCGTCAAAAGCGGTCTGCAGGGAGTCGGGCTCGACGATGTACTTCTCCATGATGGGGCGCAGGGTCTCAAGTGCGGACATTTTTCTCCTCAATAGGGTTAGGAATACGGGCGTAAGGTTGAGCCGAAAATGGCCTAGCTCAATGGGTTTACTAGTTCAAGGGGCTTAGCCGAAAATTTCGGCAAGCTTGGCGCGCAGTTCGCGGCGAGAAATCTTACCCACGTTCGTGGTGGGCAGCTCCTGCAGGACCTGCACGCGCTCCGGGATCTTGAAGTCGGCGAGCTTCTTCGAGGTGAAGAACTCGTGCATCGTGCGGCGCGGGTTTTCGCCCAGGTCGGCGCCTTCCTGCGGCACAATGACCAGGCCCACGCGCTCGCCCACGGTCTCATCCGGGATGCCCAGAACCACGGCGTCAAAAACGTCGGGGTGGGTCAGCGCCAGCTCTTCAATTTCGTCCACGGCAATCTTCTCGCCATTGCGGTTAATCTGGTCCTTCGCGCGGCCGGTCACCTCAAGGTACTTGCCTGCGACCAGGCGCACAATGTCGCCGGTGCGGTAGAAGCCGTCCTCGGTAAAGCCGTAGCGGTTCGCGTTCTCCTCCAGGTAGTAGCCGCGAATCGTGTACGGGCCGCGGGTGAGCAGGTGACCGCTCTCGCCGCGCTTAACCGGCTGGTCCTGATCATCAACAATCAGAATTTCGTCGTCGGGGCTAATCGGGTAGCCCTGGGTCCTCAGACGCATCTCAATCGGGTCGGTGGAGCGGGTGTAGTTCACCAGGCCCTCAGCCATGCCGAACACCTGCTGAACGGTGCAACCGAGCACGGACTCGATCTTACCCGCAACCGCCGGAGCCAGCTTCGAGCCGCCCACCTGCAGGGTCTGCAGGGAGGGCAGGGACGCGCCGCGCTTCTCCGCGGAGGCGACCCACGCCTGAGCCAGCGGCGGCACCAGCGCGGAGGTGGTCACACCCTCCATCTCGATGAGGTGGAACGCAGTCTGCGGGGACGGATCCGCCGCAAACACCAGCTTGCCGGAGGCGCACATGACGCCCAGAATACCGGGCGAGCTCATCGTGAAGTTATGCGCGGCGGGCAGCACCACGAGCATGGTCGTGTTGTTGTTCAGCTTGCAGATATCGACCGAGCCGCGCACCGAATACAGGTAGGCGGCGTGGGTGCGAGGAATCAGCTTCGAAATGCCGGTCGTACCGCCGGAAAGCTGCAGGAACGCCACCTGCTCGCTCGCGCGCTGGTTCTCGGTGTTCTGAATGACGCCGGGCACGAACTCTTCAGCGAGCTCCTCGTCGGTCAGCGGGGTCAGCGGCTGGGCAACGTCAATAGCAACCGGCGGCTCCAGGGAGTTCTTGCGCAGCTCGGTGGCAACGTCCTCGTGCAGGGCGGTGAAATCCGCGCCGGGGGTCAGCGACGAGAACACGTGCGCCGCCGCGTCGGTGCGGGTCGCAAAGTGCACCAGCTCGGTGGTGCGGTGCTGCGGCAGGCAGAACACCGGCAGAGCTGCCGCCCAGAAAATACCCAGCAGGTACACCAGGTACTCGGCGGTGTTACCCAGCTGCAGCAGCACGCGGTCACCGGGCTGTACGCCAGCCTGAACGAGGCGCGCCGCGGCGGCACGACCCGCCGCCTCCAGCTCACCGTAGGAGAGGCGAATCTGCTGGGGCTTGCCGTCCTCATCGAGCTGCGCGTGCGAAAGCGCCACCAGCGCCGGGAAGTGCGGCTTTGCGCGGCAGGCGTCCAGCAGGAACTCGGGGATGGTCTGGTCAATCCAGTAGCCGGCTTCGCGGTACTTCGCGGCAAAAGACTCGGGGATGAGCGGTGTGGGGGCCAGGGGGCTACGTTCTACGGTCATCTTCTCTCGATTTCTGTGTTTCGGTCTTTAGGGTGTTCTCTACGGTGAGCACGATGCGGGACGGGGCTGTTTTTACGAGGGTGCAGCCCTAGGCGGCTTGTCGCAGGTCTTCCTCGCAGTCCTGCTCGCTGCGTTCAATATTCCGCTGGTGAGCCTCAATAATGCGCTCCAGGGACGGCACAATCGCACCGCGCCAGCACGCATAATCGTGACCGCCGTTGAAGGTCGTGCAGCGCGCCCTCTCCAGACCCAGCTTTTCCAGGCGCTCCTTCAACTCTCGGTGAGGCGGCACCAGAATCCACTCCTGCTCCCCCACCTCAATCTCAAGGTACAGGTGGCGCAGGCGGTCAATCTCGTCTGCCGCCTCCAGCTCGTCCAGGCGGTCCATGACCTGCGGCTGCCACAGCGACGAAGACTGCGCAATCGCGCCGCCAAACGCCTCCGGGCGGCTCAGCACCGCCAGCAGGGAGGACAGGCCGCCCAGCGACTGACCGTTAATCACAATATTCTGCGGCGCGGTCTTAATGCCGTGCACCGCCTCCAGGTGCGGGAACGCAACCTCTACCAGGTAGTCGGCAATCGGGTTGTCACCGTTCAGTTCCTTCCAGCGGTTCTCACGACCGCCAGAGTGCAGGAAGAACACGTGCATCGCCGGAATACGGCCCGCCTCGTGGGCGCGGTTGAGGGTGCGCTCCATGCCCTGACTGAACCACATCTCACCGTCAAACTGGATGAACAGCGGCGCATCCGGGGCGGGGTCGCCCACGCGACCGAGCACGTACTGGTGGCCGTCAGGGGTCTGCATCCACTCGGGGGCGGGCAGCGCGTCAATCTCTTCCTGAGTCAGGATGAACTCCTGCACCGGCGCGTGCTCAAGCTGCACCACACCCATGCAACGGCCGATACGGTTGCACACGGTCTCGGGGTTCAGCGGGTCACCCTCGCCGGAGTCCAGGGCGGCGCGCAGGCGCACCTGGTCGTCATCGCCCAGCCAGGCGGGGCGCTCGCCGGGCAACGTCGGCAAGAAGTTATAGGAGGCACGCCAGGTGGTTTCCATCTGCATGCTCAGCTGCCACCAGCCGGTGCCCTCGATGCGGGCCATGAGGGAACGGTCAAGGTTCTTCTCATCGGTCAGGCGGTTGATGAACATGAGCACCTGCTCCGCCTGCTCGTTGTGGTACAGGAAGGTGACGATACGCTCGTTCTCACAGATACTGCCGTCTTCGCGGCGCACCGGCTCGATGATGGGGGTGCCTTCGGAGACAACCTCAACGATGCGGGCGTTCAGCTCTTCGGGGCTGACCGCCTCGGCGATGAGGGCGCTGATGAGGGGGCTGTCCACGCGCGGTGCCGGTACGGGGCGCGGGGTCTTGGGAGGGCTCGGGCGCACAGCCGGCGCAACGGTACGAGGCTGCGCAGAAACAACCTGCACAGACGCAGTCTGTTCAGACGTGCTCTGTGCGGGAATGCTCTGCGCGGGAACGGTCGCGGTGGGTTCGTGCTCGCCCAACGGTTCCTCCTTGGTCTGTGGAAACACTCAATCGGTGAGAATCGGTGAGGAGGCGCATTATCACTAGTTAGCCTCCACTACCTCACTCTATGGTATCCCTTACCCAAACTCCAGCCAAAGGAAAAAGTGAAAGAACCAAAAGATGACAAGAATGACAGCGAACACACGCTACTAAGACCTCGGCATGAAGCCACCGCGACTTCTTTTCCCCCGCCCAGACCAGCCCAGAAGTTAAATGAGATGAGGCACCGAGACCGTGCATCAAACCTCTCAAGTTACAACTTTCAAAGTCTCATGCGGCAGTCTCGGTGCCTCATCTGCGGGTTCCCAAAATGGAACCTACCCAGTGCTCGGATCCGTTCATGCGTCAAATACGGGCGAGCACCGGGTAGGCGCCCTACGCGCAGGGGATCCTGGGTCCCTCAGATCCTAACGTTCGCTGCTCGGCGCAATGCCAAGCTTTTCCACCCGTACTGAGACAGTTGGTGCAAACTCCCACGCGGCTTAGGGGCGAAAACTATTCGCTTTCGCGGGCCGCCGAAATAGCGTCAGCGGCAATATGAATTGTTTGGTTCTCCTTCGGAATCACCAAAGGGGTACCAGTGCATGGATCAGGAATAATGACCGATTGCAGGTCAAAAACTTCCTGAATAAGTTCCGGTGTAATTATCGCACGCGGATCGCCCTGAGCGATAATCCGACCCTGCTTCATTAACACAACATGAGTAGCATACCTGAAAGCGAGGTTCAGGTCATGCAACACCACCGCTACCGTTCGGCCTTCGGAATGCAACTTCTTCGTCAGGTTCAGCACCTCAATCTGGTGCGTGATATCCAGGTAGGTGGTCGGTTCATCCAGCAGAATCAGCGGAGTCTGCTGCGCCAAGGTCATGGCAATCCACACGCGCTGACGCTGACCGCCCGAAAGCGCCTCAATGGGGCGCTCAGCAAGCTCCAGCACGTTCGCCGCCTGCATCGCCTCCACGCAGGCACGCTCGTCCTCATCGGACCAGGAACGCAGTAGCGACTGGTGCGGGTAGCGGCCGCGCGCCACCACATCCGCCACGGTCACGCCGCTGGGCGCCTCCGGGGTCTGCGGCAGCATCGCCAGAATCTTAGCGATAGCGCGGGACTTCATCTGCGGCAGCGGGGTGCCGTCCAGGCGAACCTCGCCGTCCTTGAGCGGATTCACGCGGGCAAGAGCCTTCAAGGTGGTCGACTTGCCGCAGGCATTCGGGCCCAGGATGACGGTCAGCTCCCCCTCCGGCACCTGAAAATCTACCCCGTTGAGCACCGTATGCTCACCGTAGGCAACCACCATGTTCTCGCCTTCAAGGCGGGTCGTCACACTGGTGTTCACTAGCTCTTCTTCCTTTCGAGGTAAATCAGGTAAATCAGGTACAGGCCACCAATCGCACCGGTCACCACACCCACCTGAATGATGCGTCCGGGAACAGCGAATCGGCCAATCAGGTCGGAGCCGAGCACCATCAGCGCGCCCATGAGTGCCGCGGAGGTGAAGCCCACCCCGCCGCTGCGGGAGAGAGTCTTCGCGATGTGCGGTGCCGCCAGGGCAACGAAGGCAATCGGGCCGGTCGTCGCGGTCGCCAGCGAAACCAGAAGCACACCGATAAACAGAGCCGCCACACGGTACGCGTTCACGCTCACACCCAAACCGGATGCCACCTGGTCACCAAAACGAATCGCGCCCAGCGGGCGGACCAGCATCAGCAGCAGCGGAGTCACCACGAGCAACAGACCCAGCAGCGCGTAGGTGCGCTCCCAGGTGATGTCATTCAGCGAACCGGCAAGCCAAGACGCCGCAGTCTGCGCCTGAGTCAGCGAAGCACGCACCACCAGCAGCGAATTAAACGCCGCCAGGGTCGAACCCACACCAATACCGACCAGCACCAGGCGGAAACCGTGCAGGCCCGTGCGGCGCGTCAGCAACCACACCAGCACCGAGGTCGCCAAGCCGCCAACCACAGCGCCCAGGGCAACCTCAACGGGGCCGGAATTGAACACAATAATCTGCAGCAGCGCACCGGTCGCGGCACCATTCGTGAAACCGATAATATCCGGCGAACCCAGGGCATTACCCGAAATCACCTGGAAAATCGCACCCGACAGAGCAAGTGCCGCACCCACCAGAAGCGCCGCCACAATACGCGCCGCACGCTGCTGAGCGAAAGTCACCGTAATCTGCTTACCCTCACCCAGCAACGCCGGGATTAGCTTCTCCGGGGCGATCTTGTAGTCACCCTGCAACATGCCCCAAAACGCCAGCGCCGCAATCAGCACCACCAACGCCACATTCAGAATCAGCACACGCCAGGGCACCTGAGCGCTCACAGGACCACGCACCGTCAGCACCGGGCGGCCACCCAAATCGCGGCCACGACGACGCGCAGAACGATTAGCGGGGGTGGTGGCGGTCGCCATCGAAAGAGCGGAAGAATTCGACATTAGAGAGCCTCCACCTTACGACGAGTCATCAAGAACAAGAACACCGGGGCACCGGCAAGAGTCGCCACAATACCCACCTGAGTCTCCTGCGGAGCCACCAGCACACGCGCCAACACGTCAGCACACAGCAGCCACACCGGACCCAACAGCGCCGAACCATAATTCACCCAGCGCACATCATTACCGAGCAAAGCACGCACCACAAACGGCACCGCCAAACCCACAAAACCAATCGGACCCACCGCAGCAGTCGCCGCACCGGCAAGCACCGTCACCGCCAGCAACGTCAAATTCTGGGTCGTACGCACACTCACGCCGAGGCTGGTCGCCGCCTCCTCGCCCATACTCAGAGCATTAATCGCAGGAGCCACAAAGAACGCCACCAGCAAACCCAGCACAATCACCGGACCCACCGTCGACGCAATATCCATACCGCGGCCCTCCAGCGAACCGGCAACCCAGATACGGAACTCGTTATACGCATCCTGATCAGCCAAAATCAAGCCCTGCGCAATCGCCGACAGCGCCGCAGAAATCGCCACACCCGCCAACGCAAGCTTCACAATCGACCCGTCACGGCCACGACCCAGCGTATACACCAGCACCGCAGCCAACGCGCCACCAATCGTCGCAGCAACCATGTACTGCCAAATACCCATCACACCAAAAACCACCACGGAGCCAATCACAGCCACCGCAGCACCGGCGTTCACACCCATCAGACCGGGCTCAGCCAGCGGGTTACGAGTCAACGACTGCATCAACGAACCGGCAACCGCCAACGCGGCGCCCGCCGCAAGACCCACCAGGGTACGCGGAATACGCTGCTCCAGCACGATCGTCTGCGCCTGCTCAGAAGCAGTTCCATTGAAAACAGCCAGAACCTGATCCGGCGGAAGATTATTCGACCCAAACAGCAAAGAAGCAGCCACAGCACCCACCAAAAGGACCGCAAACAAGAACAGAAAAGCCAGGCGTTTACCCAACTTCTGCCCCTGAATCACAGACCCTTGACGGGACGTACTCTCCTGCTGAACATCTCGGGACAATGAGCTCGTGCGGGCCACTATGCTCCTTATGCTCGATACAAGAAAACGGGGAGGCGCACCCGGCGCACCCCGCAGGAGGGGCACCCGGTACACCGGTAGATAACGAGAGAAACGCCGGAGCGGGTAGGGTACTCCCCCACCCGCATCCGACGTTAAGTCTTAGCGCTTACGGGTCAGCAGCAGCGCAGCGGCACCCACAATGCTTACGCCCAGAACCACCACGCCAATCCACGGGAACGCAGCACCGTAAGTCACGGTCTGAACGGTGGATGCGGTGTTAGCCGCACCCGAAGCCGAAGCGCTCGGGTTCGACGCGGTACCGCGCGCAACAGCCGAAGAGGATGCGCTCGCCGAAGCGGTCGCATTCTTCTGTGCATCCGCAGAAGCCGAAGCAGCGGGAGCGGCGGAAGAACCGGAAAAGTCGGAAGAGCCAGCTTCCGCGTTCAGACGGTCGTACTCTTCCTTGGTGATGGTGTTGCCGTCAGCATCGGTGTACACGGTCTCAGTATCAGCCGTGCCACCTGCCGCACCATTCGAGGAACCGTTCGAGCCGCCATTGGACGAGGACTCGTTGGAATCATTAGAGCCCTGAGCGTCGTCTGCAGAGTCGGAGTTGTTAGAGTTTGAACCGCCATTCGAGGAACCACCGTTGCTCCTCGAGCTGGAAGAGCTACCGCTCGAGGACGAACCCGAAGAGTTCGAGGAGGAATTATCCGAACCACCCTCGCCCACCACGGTGAACTCCGGGCTACGGTTGGTGTACGCCTCGGTACCCAGGTAATTGCCGTCCTTGTCACGCTTCTCACCGGTCGCAAGGAAACGCAGAGTGTGGGTGCCAGTGCCAACATCCGGCAGAACGAAGGAACCGGAAACATTGCCGTTACCATCGGTCTTCTGCTGGTGCACTACGCAAGCACCCTGAGCCGCATCGGAGGGGCACAGGTTGCCGTCGTCCACCTTCACGGACACCACAGTGTTCGCGGGGAAACCGCTCACGCTAAAGGAAATCACGCCGTGCTCGCTCACAGAGGAGGACACGGTCGAGGAGGTGCCGGGGGTAGATGCCTTCGCACCGCCCGGAGGCAGAGCGGATGCGGTACCAACGCCCAAGCCCAGAGCCAGGGTTGCGGCGGCGCAGGCGGTCAGCGCCTTAGAGGTCAGGGATGCCTTCGGGGCTCCCGAAAAAGGTGCACGCATGGTGGTCCTTTCAAAAGTACCGGGGTCGAATCTGAACGCTACCGGATTCGTTTCGGTGCAATTCAGCGGGTTGTGACCCGAGTGGTTGGAGGGGCACCCGCTCCACGCCCCCTGTTCAAGGGTGCGGAGCGTGAGCCGCTGTGAATGTGTGGTCAGAGCTTACTTCTTGGAGGTGCGCAACAGCAGAGCCGCAGCCAAAACCACCAGGCCAGCCGCCGAGAGCAGCAGGTTATTGGCGTTGTTGACCAGCCACTTGGTCATACCGGTCAGCTGAGTACCCTCAATGACGGGGCCCTGCGCCTTCGTACCTGCGGCAGAGTTCTGGGTACCCTGCGTGTTCTGCGAGTTCTGCGAACCGGCGGCTGCCTTCACAGCCTTCTTCGCGGCGCCGTCAGTCTTCTGCACGGCGGATGCCAGGCTCTTCTGCGCGTTCTGAACCTTCGCCTTAGCCTGCACGCGGTTCACAACCGGAGCGGTGCTCTGCGCCAGGGCGGCGAGGGAGGCGTCCACGTCGGTGGCGCGGGTGCTGATCCGACCGCCCGCGTTGCGCATGGGCACGGGTGCCGTGGAGGTTGCGGTTGCGGGGTTCTCGTTCAGCTCTTCAACCAGCTGGTCGGTGGCGTCCTGCTCATCGCGGGAAACATCCTGACGAGGGGTAACGGCACGTTCCACGGTCATGTCTGCGAAGCCGAGCACCGCATTTTCAGCACCCTGGTTGCCGTTGTGCACGACCACACGGTAGGTGGCGGCGGGCATGCTCACGCTGGTTTCGTAGCTGAAGCTGCGGTTGCTATCCAGTTGCTTCCAGCCGGAGCCGTAGAGGGTCTGCGGGGAGTTGCCGAGGTAGGTTGCGGCGTACACCCAGGTACCCGGTTCAGCGTTCGGCACGGTCACGGTCACGGTGGAGCCGTCACGGCTCACCTGCACGCCGTTGCCGTTGGTCAGTTCGGAGGCGTTGACCGGCTCGGGTGCGTCACCGGGGGCGTACTCGCCGATGGTGAAGGTGGTGTTGATGCCGCCCTGGCTGTTGGCGCCGCCGTAGGTTCCGGATCGGTCGCCCTCACGCAGGCTACCGGTCAGCAGTCGCAGAGTGTGCTCACCGGAGGCGTACTTGGCGGCGTCTTCATCGTTTTTGAAGGCTGCGTTGTCGCGGGTGGGCAGGTCAATCCAGGTGTCAATATGGCCGTTTTCATCGGGGGTGATAATAGCCCAGATGGTGCGGTTATCGTGAACCGCGGTGGCGTCGTTGCGGGATACCTTGCCGTCGTCAATCTTCAGACCGATAACGGATGCCTTCTTATCGTCAGGGTTGCACCAGCCGTCACCGGTCAGGTGCAGTTTGCCGCCCTGAACCGCCTTGGGGTTCTCGATGGTCAGGCGCGGGGTGAAGGAGCCGTCTGCGGGGGCACAGGTTTTCGAGTCTGCACTGGGTGCAGGGGTCGGTTCTGCGGTTGCGCTCGGCTCGGCGGTAGCAGAAGGCTCAGCCGTAGCGCTCGGCTCTGCAGTAGCGGTCGGCTCAGCGGTTGCACTGGGCTCTGCAGTTGCACTGGGTTCCGTAGTAGGCGCAGCGGTTGCGCTCGGTTCCGCGGTAGCAGAGGGCTCTGCGGTTGCGCTGGGCTCAGTGGTAGCAGAAGGCTCAGTGGTGGGTACCGGGCTCGGAGCCGGATCGTTCAGCGTAATATTCTGCGACACAGATACGCGACGGTCATAGGTGTTACCGTCCGCATCCACACCGCCCAGGGAGCCGGAAAGCACCTGGATACGGTGGCTGGTACCCTCCACGGTCCAGCCCTTGTTCTTCAGCTGCTCAGCGGTCAGGCCGGTGTTTTCTGGGGTCGGCAGGGACACCTCAACCTCAAAGGTGCCATCCTCCTTGGCGATTGCCATGAAGTTCGCGGGCGAGTTGCCGCCCTCGTTGGTGAGCGGGTTAATCGCCTGGTGAGCCTCATCCGGCAGGGCGTCGAGGAACTTCACAGCAAACACTGCGCCGCGGCCGGATGCGGTGCTGGTGAAGCCGGTTCCACGCAGCACGAGCTTGCCTTCGCGCCACTTCTCGGTGGAGACGGTCACGGTAGCCTTATCAGCCTGCTGGGTGGCGGCGGGGGTGTCCGCGAAGGCGATGGTGGTACCGGTCAGCGCGGCTCCGGGGGTGATGAGCGCGCCGGCGAGCGCCACGACGGCACCGTAGCGGGCTGCAGTGCGTGCGGGTCGAGTTTCGGTCATGGTAGTCCTTGAAGATGGTGTGGTGGGTCGTGCATCCCCTTCCCGCCGCGGCGGTGTTTTAAGCCGCGGCGGAAGGGGTTAGGAAGCTTCATCAGGTGATTGCTTCACGGGGTGTTTAGAACGGGGCGTTTAGACCGGAAGCGCCTTCTTGACGTCTTCAATAATGCCGTTGAGCAGCAGCGGGCCGCCGGTGGAGGTCCACTTGGAGCCGTCCACGAGAATCACGTTGTCGTTCTTGACTGCATTCAGGCTGGTGAAGCCGGAGGTTTCCTTCGCCTTATTCAGTGCTTCTTCGGCGCCCTGCAGATCTGCGGAGCCCTGCGCGTTCGGGTTCTGCTGGCTTGCACCGCCGAGGGTGCCCAGGAACATGTAGTCCGCGTCGATGGATGCCAGGTTCTCCAGGGAGACGGGCTCGGAGTGGCCCTGGCCGACGCGGTCCTGCGACTCGGGGCGCTTGAGGCCCAGGTCGTTGAGTACCTGACCGGCGGGCAGTTCCTTGAGAATCAGTGCGGGGCCGTTGCCTGCCCAACGAACGATGGAGAAGGTCTTGTCGCCGTACTTGGGGGCGAGCTGCTCCTTCAGCGCTGCGGCGCTTGCTTCGTATGCCTTGATGACCTCTTCGCCCTTGTCAACCATGTTCATGGCGTTGGCGACGTTGCGGAAGTTGATGCGCCAGTCGCCGCCCGCGTAGCCGCAGTAGACCACGGGGGCGATCTTCTTGAGGGTTTCATAGGATTCGGAGCGCTTGTCCACGCCGGTGGAGTCAACGAGAATCAGGTCGGGTTCAAGGTTGCCGATCTGCTCGTAGTTGACCTGGGCGACGGTGCCGATAATCTGCACGTCCTTGGCGCGGTCGGCGAGGTAGTTGGGTACGCCGGACTGACCGCGACCGGAGACGGAACCGACGGGGGTCACGCCGAGGGCGAGCACGCCGTCGAGGGTGGGCTCGGAGAGGACGATGACCTTCTGCGGGTTGACGGGAACTTCTACGTTCTCGTCGTCAATGTCCTTGATGGTACGGGTGCCGCTGTTGCCGCCGGAGGTGGAACCGCCGGAAGTGGTGGTCGTGGTGGTCTCGCTGCTGCATGCCGCGAGGGCGAGAGCAGCCGATGAGGCGAGCGCCAGGCCGAAGAAGGCGCGGCGGTTAACGCCCGGTGCGCCCTGGTTTTCGGTGTCGGTCAGCTCGGTTCGGTTGAAAGACATAGTTCCCCCTAAGTGTGACTAAACTATACCTAACCTTACAGATATCTGAGTGCTACATCAAGACGTGTTCAGTTTGCCTTCTCTGAGCGTCAGGATGCCCGGTTTTACCGCGGAATTCCGCGGGTAACATATTTCACTCTTTGTCACAGTCTTGCTGACACTATGTCGCTTAAATGGGTGGCCCTCCCCGCCAGTTTTCGCTATACATCTGCGGCGGCTGAGACGCTGAGAAAGGGCTGAAAAGGGTCGAGAAAGCGAGGCACGCAAAACGCCCCGCCGCGAAGAACCGCGACGAGGCGCAGTCTTCGCAACGGGGCGTTGAGGTTTTATAGATGCGGGGTACAGATACTGGCTAGTACCGTTACCGACAAGTACCGTTACCGGCGAGTACCGCTAGTGGCAGCAGCCGCAACCGGTGCCGGAACGCTGAACCGAAGCAGCCGCCGCACGCAGGGAGGCGATCGCCGCCTCCGGGCCGCCGAGCGCCTCGTCCACGCCGTAGACCGAGCTGCCGGCAACGAAGCAGGTTGCGCCCGCCTCCGCCGCACGCAGGATGGTCTCTTCGGCGATGCCGCCGTCCACCTGCACGGTCACCGGTAGGTTCGCGCCCTCAATCGCCTTGGCGGCGCGGGCAATCTTCGGCAGGGTCACCTCCAGGAAGGCCTGGCCACCGAAGCCGGGCTCCACGGTCATAATCAGCAGCATATCCAGCTCACTGAGCATGTCCAGGTAGGGTTCCACGGCGGTTGCCGGACGCAGCGCCATGCCAGCCTTCGCGCCCTCAGCACGCAGGGTGCGCGCCAGCTTGATGGGGGCGATAGCCGCCTCCGCGTGGAAGGTCACCGATTCGCAGCCCATGCTGGCGTATTCGGGTGCCCAGCGGTCGGCGTCCTCAATCATCAGGTGCACGTCGAACGGCACCGGGGAGATTTCGCGCAGACGCTTGACCACCGGCGGGCCCCAGGTGAGGTTGGGGACGAAGTGGTTGTCCATCACGTCAATATGCGCGGCGTCTGCGGTGCTGATGCGCTCCAGCTCGCGCTGCAGGTTCGCGAAATCCGCCGAGAGAATCGACGGGTTAATGGCAATACCCATGGGGTTCCTTTCAAATCCGTGCCGTAGCGACGGGCGGGCTAATGCTGTGGGTTAGCACTGATGCTAGTTCTTACGTAGCAGGGCGAGGAACATTGCGTCAGTTCCGTGCACGTGCGGCCACAGCTGTGCGGTGGTCGGGTTCTCCGAAGCCTTCACGGCCGGGGCGCCCTTCTTGACCTTAATTTCGGGGGTGTGGCCGGGGTCCTTCTCCCCCGCCAGCACGCTCACGGGTTCGCCGTTTGCCCCTTCGGTGCGCAGGGCGACTTCGCGCAGTGCGGCGGCGGAGTCGAGCAGGCTCACCGCGCCGCTTTCGAGCACCTCAGCCACAATGTTCTGGGTTTCTGCCGCGTGCGGGGAGCAGGTCACGTAGGCGATGACGCCGCCGGGGCGGGTCGCCTCAATGGCTGCGTCCAGGAGCTGACGCTGCAGGGGCAGCAGCTCTGCAATATCGCGCGGGGACTTGCGCCAACGCGCCTCGGGGCGGCGGCGCAGGGCACCCAGACCGGAGCAGGGCACATCCACCATGACGCGGTCGAACAGCTGACCGGGCTCAATGGATTCGGGCAGGTCGGAGGCGTTCTTGCGCAGGGTCTCGCGGATCTGGCGGCCGTCGCCGGTGAGTACCGTGTAGCTGTCCTCGGGCAGGGGGC
>NZ_CALJRY010000135.1 GCF_937976295.1 uncultured Rothia sp.
GCAGGCCCCGGGTCCCAGCACAGACCCCGAATCTAGGGCGAGGACGCTAGATTCGGAAGCCCAAGAACCTAGTGGGCGCTACTCCCCCGCTATCTCTCACTCTCTTAGGCTTAGCGAGAAGCCGAGGCGCTGGCACTGGGCGCTACAGAAGCGTTAGCGGAAGCCGCGGCGCTCGGTGCCGCAGAGGCTCTGGGCGTTGCCGTGGCACTGGGCGCTGCCGATGCAGAAGCGTTAGCGGAAGCCGCGCTCTGCGCCTCCTCAGCCTCCAGAGCCTTCTTCACCGCTGCCTCCAGACGCTTCTGAGCCTCACCGTAGGCAGCCCAGTCGCCCTTCTTCATCGCCGCATCGGCATCGGTCATCGCCTTCGAAGCATCCGTCAGAGCCTGCTTCAGCTCCGAAGACTGCGCAGCCGACGAACCACCGGTCGAAGCACCCGAAGTACCAGAGGAGCCAGAGGCAGAAGCCGAGGGGCTAGCCGACGCCGAGCCGTCCAGATTTGCGCCCGAATAGCCATCGAACACCTGGTTCAGCGCCTCCTCCAGGGTCGGAGCGAAACCGACCTTATCGCCGAAGCTCACCAGCACGCGCTGCAGACGCGGGTACTTCGCGTCACCGCTCGACTGCACATACACCGGCTGAACGTACAGCATGCCGCCGCCCACCGGCAGAGTCAGCATATTGCCGTTGATAACCTCAGACGAACCGCGACGCAACAGGTTCAGCTGGTTCGACACCTCAGCATCAGAGTTGAAAATGTTCTGAGCCTGACCCGGGCCGGGAACCACCGAAGAACGCGGCAACTCCAGCAGACGCAGCTTGCCGTAATCGGGGCTACGCTCACCGTCCTTACCGGTACCGGCATCACCATTAGCCGCCAGGAAGCCGTACATCACGTTACGAGAGTTCGAATCACTCTGCTGAGGAATGAACGTGGTCGTCAACGAGAAGTGCGCACGAGAATCACCAGGCATCTGCAGGGACAGGTAGTAGGGCGAAATCGGCTGGTTACGATCATTGGTCGGATCATTCGGAATCGACCAGACATCGTCACCTGCGTAGAAGCTATTCGCGTTCGTCACGTGGTACTTATTCAGCATGGTGCGCTGAATATTGAACATGTCAGTCGGGTAACGCACGTGGCTCATCAGCGAAGCGTTCATCTCACGGTAGCTCTTCACCGTGCCGGGGAAAACGCCCTGCCACGCCTTCAGCACCGGATCTTCCTCATCCCACGCGTACAGGGTCACCGAACCGTCATACGCATCCACGGTAGCCTTCACCGAGTTACGGATGTAGTTCACCGAGTTAGAACGCTGAGCACCCGCAGCGGTTGCCGCGTCCTGGGAGCTACCCTGCGAGTAGGGGAACTGATCGCTCGTGGTGTAAGCATCCACAATCCACTGCACGCGGTTATTCACAATCGCCGGGTACGGCTTAGAATCCACGCTCAGGTACGGCGCCACCTTACGCACACGATCCAGCGGGTTGCGTTCGTACAGAATCTGCGAACCCTCACGCACTGCGTCCGAAAGCAGAATGTCAGAGGACTGGAACTTAATCGCATACGACAGGCGAGCCAGTAGCGAATCAACGCGAGGACCACCATAACCGGCGAAAGTGTACTTCGCATCGGAGGAGTTGGTTTCCTCAGCAGAGAGCGGACGGTCCAGCTCCAGGGTGTCGCCCTTGCCGCCCACAATCGAATACTCCGGCGAGCTCATGCCAAAGTAAATACGCGGCTCATAATCCTCGCTCAGGGTACCGGTCGCCTTAATGCCGGACTGCAAGAACTTCGGGGTACCCGCAGAATCCACCTGATTACCGTACGCGGCAATCACACCGTAACCGTGGGTGTACACCACGTGGCGGTTATACCAAGAATCTCCGCTCGTCTGCGCCGGGTTCAGCTCACGAGCCGCCAACACCGTATCCTGCGTGGTGTTACCCACCGCATAGCGGTCCACCGACAGCGGCGAATCAAAACGGTAGTACGGACGGAACTGCTGCAGCTGAGCAAACGCCGAGGACACAACATTCGGATCCAACAGACGAATATTCGCAATGGTCGCGCTCGAAGAGCTCAACGCACCGGCACGGGTATCAATCGTCGCGTCGTACGGGGTGGTCTCAATCTTGTCCAGACCGTACGCATAACGGGTCGCATCAATATTGCGCTGAATGAACTTCGCCTGAGCGCTCTGCTCATTCGGAACCACCTGGAAACGCTGAACAATCCACGGGTACAGGCCGCCAGCAACCAGAGCAACAATCACCAGCATCGCGGTGCTAATCAACGGCAAACGCCAACGATTCATCGAAGCCGCCACCACAAACATGACCGCCACCAGCAGAGCAGAAATCGCCAAAATAGCGTTCACCGGGATCGACGAGTTCACGTCCGTGTACATTGCGCCAGCCCAGCGGCCCACCTGCTGCTGAGTCGACGAATAACGATCCAGCCAGAAGCTCACCGCACGAGTCAGCAAGAACGCAGCCGCCACAATCGCGGCGTGACGACGGAACGCCACGGTGGTGCTCACACCACCCGGCTGAACCTTAATGCCGCCGTAGAAGTAGTGCATGAACACGCCCGCGAGCGCCGACAGCACCACAGCGGAGGTCACCAGAGTCACCACCAAGCGGAAGAACGGCAACGCAAACAGGAAGAACCCGTAATCCATGCCGAACTCCGGGTCGGTCTTACCGAAGGACTGCTGGTTGAAGAACAGCGCGACGGTGCTCCACTGAGTCATCGTTGCCGAAGCAATGAACAGGCCCAGCAGCAGCGGAACCGCAATCAGCAGAACCTTACGCGCCTTATCCACGCTCTCGTGGTAGCGGCGCATGCTCTCCTCAGCACGCTGCTGACCAAACACGTCACGCAGCATCTGCTCGGCAGCATCCGTGCCGCTCGTCGGCACGCTCTGATTCGGGTTCGGCGCCTCCTGCGGCTTCTTCTCGGACGCGGGTGCCACATCAGCATGACGGACCGCGTATGACATCGAAGCCCACAGCGGCACAGAAACCACCAGGGCAGCCACCACAAACACGGCGGCCTTCAACAAAATCTGGGTAGTGAACACGGTGCTATAGCCCAGCTGATCAAACCACAGCCAGTCCGTGTACACCTGGGACGCACCCACAAAAGCAACAATGAGCACCGCCACCACAGCAATCGTTGCCTTCAGGGGGCTACGGCGCTTGGCGGCAGGTTTCGTCGGCTTAGGATGCGCGGTGTTATTGGTCGACTCAGACACAATTCCTCGCTCATCATACGTTCAGAGAAAATAACTGCCTTTAAGTATCTCAGAGGTACAGCAGAAGGGCAGAACTCCGTAGCGATTGGAACGAAATATAACAGGGTTGAAAGGTTTTGGGGCGCGGGAAAGCTGAGGTGATGACAGAGCATAGGGTGCAAAACAGCCCCGGTACCCTAAAGTACCGGGGCTGAATTCTACGTTATATGGGTGAGAACCTCTCGGGCAGAAAGGTTATTTTAGGAACCGCAGCGGGGCAGGGAATCGTCCGGGGTACCGGCTTTAATCGCCTCAACCGTCTTCACCGCTTCATCCAGGGTCGACACCGGCACAACCACCATCGTGCCGCTCACCTGACCGGCGTGATAGTAGTTGAACAGGTCGGGGTCCTGCGCCTGCATCTTCACAATCGAATCGCAGTTCTCCTTCGGCGCCAAGAAGTAGCGCGCACCGTAACGGCCCGTCGCCAGGATCTTGTACTTAATGCCGCCAATTGCGCCGACCTTACCGTCAGCATCAATCGTGCCGGTACCCGAAATGTAGCTGCGGTACGGGTCGCCTCCGGCGTCCTCATCGGCAAGCAGGGTACCCTCGCTCAGCTTATCGACCGTGCCCAGCGCCAGCATCAGACCGGCGCTCGGACCGCCCACACCGTCCAGGTTGTACTGCACGTGCGCCGGCAGGTCATAGCTCTGCTTCAAACCCGCGCCAAGAATCCAGCGGCTATCGTCACTCGAACGAATCGGGGTCAGCTTAAACGTCTGCTGCTTGCCGTCACGTTCCACGGTCACGTCAATCGGCGAACCGTTCGAGGCGTTCACCGCCTTCGGAACATCGGTGAGGGTCTCAATCTGCTTCTCCCCCACCTTCACGATGCGGTCATCAGCCTTCAGAGCGCTCGCCGCCGGGGAACCCTCCACCGTGGAAAGCACCTGAACCTTCTCGGTCACGGGCATATTCAGGTGGCGCATTGCCGCGACCTTCGCCTGAGTCTGCGAATCAGCCATCTGCGCGCCGGTCGCCGCCGTCGCCTGCTCATGGCTCACGTGCGGGTACAGGGCATCGGTGGGCACCACGAGGCTGCGGTTACCATCAAACGCCAACCAGCCGTAGAACGCCTCCGCACCGGACAGCTCCGTGTACGGGCCACCCGAAACCGAAACCGTGGTCATGTTCATCTTGCCGTACGTCTTATAGCTGGGCGCACCAGAAATCTCAATGACGTCCTTACCCTGGTAGGTTCCGAGCACGTCAAAGAGCGGGCCGGGACCCTCCTTCACATAGGAACTGGGCAGAATAAAAGCACCAGCCAGCAGGGCGCACGTCGCCACAGCGCTGACCGAACGCAGGTTCACACGGCGCGGCGCAAAACGCGAACGGCGCTTAGCCGTCTTCTCAGTACTCTTCACGCTCACGGAGGCGGCGTTCGGCTGCTGCTCAGCATCAGGGGTGGACTTAGTCATGGTTTCTACAGTACCGGATAAACCTGCTTTTCAACACGCGGGCGGGCACCGTTACCCCGCTAAAAATAGAGCGGCCGGAGGCGTTGACGCTCTGACCCGCGCCGCACCTTGTCAGCACCCTGCGGTGATGACGGCACGAAAAAGCACCCAAACCCCCGCCCAAAGACAAGCTTGTGTGCCCTCAGCTGATTAACCCGCCTCCACAGCAATGGCACGGGAAATTCTCAGCAAAAATCGGTAGGCTGGACAGCGAGCGGGCCAGCTGCGCCCACCCCCGGATTACGAAAGGCTTCACATGTCTGAGAACCCCACCGGCGGCGCCTCCAACGAGCGCGACCCCCTCGAAGAATTCATTAAGAAAATGCAGGAGCAGGGCTTCGACCCCTCCGCAGGGGCAACCGGCCAGGGCGGCAAGGGCGCTTCCTCTAACCCCAACGCACAGAATCCCTTCAGCGCACTCTTCGGCGAAGGCGGCCAGAACCCCTTCGGCATCACCATCGACCCCGAAGACCTGAAGAACATGGGCATGAGCTTTGACCCCGCCATGATGCAGAGCATGTTCGCGCAGGTGCAGGCGATGTTCTCCGGCGCGGGCGCATCCGACAGCCCCAGCGGCGTGAACTGGGACAACGTGAAGAACCAGACCCGCCAGATGCTCGCATCCATGGGTGAAGACCCCTCCGTACCTGAAAACCTCAAGCGTGCCGTAGAAGACGCGGCGAACCTCGCCGACCTCTGGCTGGACGCGGTGACCACCATTGAGCGCCACAACTACCCGGTGCAGGCGTGGTCCAAGGCGGAATGGGTTGAACATTCCTTCGACTCCTGGCGCGAAATGGTCGAGCCGGTCGCAGCCGAAGTCACCCAGTCCATGGTCATGCCCGGCGCACCCGAAGACGTGCCCGAAGAGATCTCTCAGATTCTCAACAGCGGCTTCTTGAACAACATCGGTGCCGTCATTTTTGGTGCGCAGATGGCTCAGGCACTCGCGCAGCTCGCCGGTGAGGTCTTCTCCTCCACCGACGTGGGCTTCCCCCTCGCGCCCGGTTCCTCCGCACTGCTGCCCAACGGCTACCAGCAGCTCGCCGACAGCATCGAGGTGCCCCCGCAGGAGGTCCTGCTCTACCTTGCCGTGCGTGAATCCGCGCTGATCCGCCTGCACAAGGCAAACCCCTGGCTGCGTGAAGACCTGGTTCAGCTCGTGGCGCGCTACGCCCGCGGCATTCGCGTGGACATGAACCGCATGCAGGACGCCGCATCCCAGGTGGACATGAGCAACCCCGACGCCGTACAGGAAGCATTCGAAGGCGGCATGTTCAGCCCCCAGCGCACCGAAGACCAGGAACTGGCGGTGCAGCGTCTGGAGGGTCTGCTCGCCCTCATCGAAGGCTGGGTATCCGTCGTCACCGAGGATGCGACCCGCAACCTGCCCAAGGCACCGCAGCTGACCGAAATCATGGCGCGCCGCCGCATCGACGGCGGCCCCAGCGAGCAGGTCTTCGAGACCCTGGTCGGCCTGGAACTGCACCCGCGCCTGGTGCGTGAGGCACAGCAGTTCTGGCGCTGGTACGAAAACGCCCACGGCATTGAGGCGCGCGACGGCCTCTGGGACACCCCGGAGACCCTGCCCACCCCCGCCGAGCTGGAAGACTTCACCGCATACGATGCGCGCATGAACGAAATCAGCCTGGACGACGTGGACTTCGACTCGGAGCTGCAGAAGCTGCTGGACGGCGGCTTCGGCGATGCGCCCGAAGAAAAGTAAAGCGGCAACCAGTAAAGCGGCGAAAGTAAATAGCTGACACCCCGAGCGGGGGTGGCTTGTGAAGATACAAGCCACCCCCGCTCGAGTGTTTTGGCTGGAGTATTTCGGTTGGTTGATAGGTTTTCAGCGGCGCTTAAGTCGGTGGGCTTTTAGCTGTCGCTGTTTTCACCGCGCTCACCCTCAGCCCGCGAGCGCCCCAGCGCGTACCCCTCCAGGTAGGCCTGCGCCCGCAGCAGCTGCGGGTAGCGCGCCTCCAGGGTACGGAACGCCGCCGAATGATTCGGCTGAATCAGGTGGCAGAGCTCGTGGTGAATCACCGAATCCAGCACGTACTCGGGTACGCCCTGCAGCTCCGAGGAGATGCGGATCTGCGTGTTCGCGTAGGTTGCCGAGCCCCAGCGCTGACGCTGATTGCTCACCCAGCGAATCGACAGCTTCTCCAGCCTGCCCGAGGCGACCAGCTCCGGCAGGTGCTTCTGCGCCAGGTGCAGGGCGCGGGAGCGAAGGTACTCGTCCGTGACCGTCAGCTGCGTGGCACGCTCACGGCGCGCGGCACGACGCTGGATGCGCGGCAGCAGGCGGGCAATATGCTCGTCAATCTCTTCGCTCGTGCTCGCGGCGGGAATGAGCAGGCGGTAGGCGGGGTTGCCGTGCGCATCCTCGCCGTCGCGCTGCATGCTGATGGTGCGGGTGCGGCGCGCCGAGCGGACCAACTCAATCTGCGGGCGGTCCTCGGTGGCGGGCAGAATTTCACGTTTAAAACGCTGAGCCATAATCTCCTCTTCCCTTCGACGAACGGCGGGACTGCGCGGCACGGGACTGAGTCAAGCGAGCCTGGCTATACGACGAGCCGGCGCTCTCAGCCCTGCGGCGGCGCTTCGCCGGATCAATATCGTCCAGGAAACGCGAACGCTTACGCTGACCGCGACCACCCACGGTGCGGGTCATCGTCCAGGTCAGCCACAGGTACTTGCGGGCGCGCGTAATGCCCACGTACAGCAGGCGGCGCTCCTCATCCACCTCATCCGGGGTAGTCGCAAAAGTGATCGGCATGAGGCCCTCGTTCAGGCCGCACAGGAACACGGCGTCCCACTCCAGACCCTTAGCCGCGTGCAGGGAGGCGAGGGTTACGCCATTGACCTGCGGGGCGTCATTGAATTCGCTGCGGTGGTTCAGGGTCGCCACCACCTCGTGCATGGTCAAAGGTAGCGGCTCGGGCACGCCAGGGCGCGGGTTCGCGCGGTGCTCCTGAAGCTGCTCTTGGCGGTTCTGCGCCATCATGTCCACCATGTGCACCAGGGCGGCGAGAGACTCCCACTTCTGGCGGGCAGCACCGCCAGTGAGCGGGCCTTCCTCCTTAAAACCCAGGCCACCGAGCACATCGCGGGTGTAGCGGGTGACCTCCTCGGTGCCGTCCGTGGACTTCGCCGAACCGCGCAGGGCAAGCATCGCCTGCTTGACCTCGGGGCGCTCAAAGAAACGCTCCGCGCCACGTAGCTGGTACGGAATATGGGCGGCAGACAGCGCAGACTCAATCGCCGCCGACTGGGCGTTCGTGCGGAACAGCACCGCGATCTCCGAAGGCGGCACGCCGTCCTTCTCAATCAGGTCGCGAATATCCTCGGCAATGCCGGCGGCCTCCTGCTCGTCGTCCGCGTAACCGAACCACTCCACATCCACGCCGGGGCCGCGCTGAGACATCAGCTCCAGCGGCGGCGCCCACGAATGCGGGCTCGAATCCGGATGAGGGCGACGCGCCGCCAACAGACGGTTCGCCAACTCCACCACCTGCGAATGCGAGCGGTAGTCGCGGGTCAACTTCACCGTATGCGCGCCACGGTACCGGCGCGGAAAATCCAGCAGGTAACGGCTGGTCGCGCCCGTAAAAGAGTAAATCGTCTGGGAGGCATCGCCCACCACGCAAATATCGTCGCGGCCGCCCAGCCACACATCCAGCAGACGCTGCTGCAACGGGGACACGTCCTGATACTCGTCCACCACAAAGTGGCGGTACTGGTTGCGGACGGTCGCGGCGAGCTTCTCGTCCTCCTCCAGCATGGCGATGGTCAGCAGCAGCACGTCCTCAAAGTCGATGAGGTTACGCTCATCCTTCAAGTCCTCATACGCCTGGAAAATACGCTGCATATTCTGCGGGGTAATCGCCGAGGGCAGCTGCTTCTCACTCAGACGCTGCATGATGGTGTCCGGGGTGAGCAGCTGAACCTTCGCCCACTCAATCAGCGACGCCAAATCACGCAGCAGGGAACGATCCGTGCTGATGCGCAGACGGTTCGCCGCCTCCGTAATGAGCGAGGCTTTGTTCTGCACGATGGACGGGAACGTACCGCCCACCACCTGCGGCCAAAAATACACCAGCTGACGCAGCGCCGCCGAGTGGAAAGTACGCGCCTGCACGCCGTGCGCACCCAGCTGGTGCAGGCGGGTGCGCATCTCCTCCGCAGCACGCAGGGTAAAGGTCAGGGCGAGCACTCGCGGGCCCTGGTAGCGCCCAATCGCAATACCGTAGGCGATGCGGTGCGTAATCGCGCGGGTCTTACCGGTACCGGCACCCGCCAGCACACGCATGGGACCGTCCAGCTCGGTGGCGACCGCACGCTGATCCGGGTCAAGCCCGGCAAGAATATCGTCTGCGGAGATCATATGCTGAGGCTGCTGAGGTGTGGCGGTCATAATGCTCCATCAGTAAGGCGGGCGGTACGGGCAAGCGGCTTACGCTCGCGCGGGGCTTGTGAGTATGCGGGCATGCGGCTGCGCGAGGCGGTGATAGCCGGTCTTCCATTGTATTCTCCCAGACTGTGTTCTCCAGACCCGCCGCGGCTTCTTAGCTGTTGCTTTCATTCAGGGCGTGAGGCGCTCGCCTATCTGGCATGGGCGGTTAGGCGTGCAACGAAATGCGCAGGAATACGCGGACGAGCACATTTAGCCTTGTCCACAAGTATCTTCACCACTTGGCATAAAGATCCTAAAAACTACTAAACGGCACACATAGGTTTGGTAACCTTAACCCGTGACTTTATCTCCCCTTCAGCTAGCAGCCATTGTCTCCGCCGGAGTGCCCGGGATTTACCCCGTCGGCGCCGAACCGGTTCGCGAAGACAGCGACGACTTCGACTCGGCAATCATCGCCGACTCCACCGGTCGCCGCTGGCGAGTGCGCGCCCCGCGCCGCCCCGACGCCAGCATGCGTCTTGAAGCTGAACACCTCATCCTGCAGTCATTCAGCCCCGGCCTGCGCGCGCGACTGCCCTTCGCCGTACCCACCGTCGCCGGCACCGTACCCTACGCGGGCGGCAACGTGTTCGTGTACACGCACATCCCCGGCACCATCTACGACGTGGACCAGCTCGCCGAGCTGAGCCGCCGCGAAGTTGCGGCGAACCGCCCCTCCCTGGCGTCCATCATCGCCAAGGACATCGCGACCCTGCACGTGATGCCCGAAGACATTATTTACGAAGCCGACCTGCCCTCCTACTCTTCGGAGCAGATTCGCCTGCGCAAGAACGCCGAGCTCGAGCGTGCCGCCGCAACCGGCAAGGTGCCCGCCGACCTGCTCGCGCACTGGCGTACCGTGCTCTCCCCCGGACCCATGTGGCAGTTCCGCCCGCGCGTGGTCCACGGTGACATGGGCGCCGAGAACCTCGTACTGCACGTCACGCCCTCGACGGCGCGCATCGTGGAGGTCACCGGCTGGTCCGATGTGCACGTGGGCGACCCCGCGCAGGACTTCGCGTGGCTGTACTCCTGCCAGGACATCGACTTCACCGACGAGGCAATCGAGGTGTACCGCCAGCAGATGCCTCAGTTGCCCGACGCCTACCTGGCGCAGCGCGCGAACTTCTACGCGGAGTTCGCGATCGCCCAGTGGCTCACCCACACCGTGGAGGTTGGCGACCGCGACGGCGCAACCCACGCAGTGTCCATGCTCCTGGACATTCAGGACGACCTGCGCGCCTCCGGCGAACTGCTCGGTCAGGAGGAGGTCGGCCCGCTGGTCGGCCCCGCCGAGTAGCTGTTAAATTTCTACCTACCTCATAGGTTTTCGGTTCAGCCCCGCAGTACTGCACTGCGGGGCTGAACTATATCTTGAGCTGTACCTACTGGGGGTTTACCTCACCTGGACTGCGCCCGGTGAAGCCAGTTCCCCGAGTGTCTGTCAAACCAACGAAATTATGCCCATAAGGGCTAGTGGAGGGGCTTTAGCGGGCTTTTATCAAAATTTCTTTAAGTGTTTTCCAGCACTTTTTGAGCACCAGTTTTGCATTTTTGTGCATGAATGACTCAGATTAAGGCTGAGAGTTGAAGGTGTGCCAAGGGTGCCATTCACAATATTTCCCGGGTGCAAATACACCACAAACCCACAAAAACCAACTTTTGGTTTTGAGAGTCCACAGAGCCTCAACTTCACCTTGAACTGTGCTCAAAATAGTGCATTTTAGGGTAAAAACTTTCCCTGTAGATTTTTTCAAAAACTCCTGGAATACTTTTGCTGTGCCGCGAGAAAACCAGCGGACACACTCCCCATAGCGCACTGACCAGCGCTGATATCGTGGCAGCGATACATTGGGGAGACAGATTGGACGGGCCCTGACCGGTCATGTCAGGCCCGAGCCGGATTCATGCACCGCGCAACCAATCACCGATGGCAGAAATCTATAGAGCTACTTTCGAGGTTGTGTTTGAGAGTAAAGACGCACGCAAACCCCACGGGGCGCCGGCGGCGCGAGTGAGGCCGCGAGAGCGGCAGTCGTTCGGCGCGATTCTTTCCCGGAAGCGTGCGAGGGCACGAAGTACCTCTATAGTTCTTCAGCGGCTGAGGACGCCTCATCACCCTAATGCAGTGGGGTGAAGAGGCGTCCTCTGCCATTAACCGTAAAAGTCCGCGCAGAAAAATCCACGCAGGAAAGCAGCTCACCAGGCATTACACCTCGTGAGCTGCTTTTCTCTATTCGGTTGTAGCAAGCGCTAGTACGCGAGCGCCGCCCGCCCGGCGCTGGAAGATCCGCTGTTGAGATCCGCTACCTAGCCCTTGCGCGCCTCACGAATCACCTTCGCCAGCTGCGCCTCCGTGGGCAGGCCGCCGCGGATCTGGTGATCCCACACCTCCGCAACGCCCTTGCCGCCCAGGTAGACGAACACGGTGCTGATACACTCCGGGTTCACGCCCATAATGCGGGAGAACGCGATACGGTACAGACCCAGCTGGAAACGTCGAGACTGCATGGTCGACATCTTCGGGCGGGAACCGCTCTTCCAGTCCACCAGCACCCAGCGTTCGCCGTCCGTATCCTCGGTGCGGAACACCGCGTCGATACGGCCGCGCAGGCTTAGACCCTCGATATGGGTTTCGACCGGGTACTCGACCGCCCAGATGCGTTCCTTCCACTCGTCACTGCCCCACTCGCTGTTGGCGAAGCGCTCCCAGAGGCGCTGAACGGAGGCGTCCAGTTCGCTCTCGGACTCCTCGTGGGCGTCCTCGAATGTGAACTCGTCCTGTTCCTGCAGGTCAGCCGGGCTTGCAGATTCAGAAGGCTCAGCGGGCTCGGTGGAGGCGGCAGCGGAACCAACCAGGTCAACGCCCACCGTGTCCTCCGCTTCGGGCGCCTCCAACGGGTCGGCGGTCGGCGCGATGCCGAAGTGCTCCTCAATCAGCGCGTGCACCGCCGTACCAATCGTTGCCGCACGCGAGGGACGCTGAGGCACCGGGCGCATCAGCTGATGCACCGTGCCCTGCGGGTCCTCGCTGAGGCGGATAAATGTGGATGCGGACAGGTGCCCGGGCAGCTGATTGCTGGGTACCGGGTCGGTCTGACCCATCATGAGCAGAAGCAGGTCGGCTTCGCGTTCCCAGTCCACCGCCTGCTGGCGCAGGGATTCGGGAATGGCAGATGCAGGATGGCTTGCGCTCTCCCCCGCTACACCCTCCCCGCTCTGGTGCAGGTCATCGTCACCCGCGCCGACGGCGAGCTCCACCGCCAGGGCGGCACGCTCCACCGCCTCGCGGCGGCTCGAGGAGTTAATCGCAATCTCACGTTCCAGCTGCTCATGCTGGCCGCGGCGAAGCACCGCCTCCGTGCCCCGGTTGAGGGCATCGTCAGAAGCCCAACGCCAAATCACCGGGCGCTCCAGCGGGTCAAAAGGCCACATGGCGGTCAGCACCGCACCCAGGTTCGGGTTCCTATCCTCGTAGTTCTTCTGGGCGAACTGGCCGCGCACCTCAATCGGCAGCGCCGCCGCCACCGTGGGCGAGAAACCGGGCGCAGGCGGTTGCGTCTCACGCCATTTCTCCCGCTCGGTGGCTTCGATAATCCATTCGGGCACCGGCAGGTTCAGGCGAGCACAGTTCTCCGCCACCGTGCGTGCTCGTACGGAAGGAGCCGCCAGCTGCCAATCCTGCGCGAGGGCGGGAGCCATGGCCTCAACCAGCACCCAGGCGTAGCGTTGCACCTGCTCGGCGTAGGTTGTCCGGGCGGTCGCGCGCGCATCCGCCTGCTCGGGGGTGAGCTCATCGGCATCTACGGGATAGGCTTCGAGCTCATCCAGCAGCGCCGCCTCATCGGGTGCGGGCGGCAGGTTCGCAGGATCCACGACCGTACCGTGCACCAGGGTCACCGGCTCCACCAGGCGGTACTTCGACTCGGCCAGCAGCTCAACCCAGCGGCGCACATGGTTCAGGTGCACCTTCTTGCGCTTATCGGCGGGGTTCGGCATCGTGTACGACAGGCCCATGCCCACCAGCTGCGGCGCCGCCCAGGGGGTATCCATCGTCTCCTCAAAACGCACAGAGGGCGCATCCACCGTGGGCGTACCCAGGTCGAAGAGGGACTTGAAAAGCATCTCCATCAGCTCTTCCCAGAAGGGCTGCACCGGCAGAGGGAGCGAGGCGGTACTCTTCCAACGGTAGGCGCTCATCGCCAGCAGGTTACGGGCACGGGTCATCGCCACGTACATGAGGCGGCGGTCCTCCATGCCGGCGTGCTCGGCGGCATCTTCCTTATGCTCGCCCAGGTAGTCTTCCAGGTCCTTCGCCTTCTCGAAGGCGGTAATCTCCTCCGCAGTCTCGAGAATCGAGGGAAGGTACTCGCGGTCGCCACGCAGCGGCCAGGGCAGAGCCGCATTAGCCGACATCTGCCACAGGTTCGGGGTCTGCCCGCCGGTCGCGCTACCGCACAGACCCGGCAGAAGCACATGATCCCACTCCAGACCCTTCGCCGCGTGCATGGTCATCAGCTGCACCGCGTTCGGGTCAGGCTCCACGGCGCCCAACGCCAGGCCCTTCTCCTCATCATCGGCACGCTCAAGCCACGCGAGGAAGCCCATCACGTAGCTCACGCCACCCGAAGACAGCAGGAAGCGGCGCGCGCCCGGGTCGCCCTCCTCCGCGCTCACGCCGTCAGAACCGGCGTAAATCATCGCGTTAATACGCGGCGCCGACATGCCGTAGGTGGCGGCAACCTCGTGGAAAGCATCCAGGTTCGCACGCGAACCCAGCGGGTCGGTACCCGGGCGGACCGCCAACTCAATATCGAGTAGCATGGTGCGCTCAATCTCGTACAGCAGCGTGCCCAAATCCTCACTCAAACCGGCACGCAACACGCGCATCTGCTCAGCAAAAGCACGCAGACGCTCCAGCGCCGCCGGGGAGAAGCGGCGGCCGCGGTACTGCTCACCGTAGAGAGGTTCGCCATCCGCGCCGTCCTGCGGCAGGTTCTCCACCGCCTCAATCAGGGAGGCGTAGCCGGAGGAATCCTCCACCGCACCCTTGAGGGTTTCGTCCAGACGCTCCTGGGCGGCACGCAGGTGCTCCGCCTGCAGGTTGATAGCGGCCGCATCGTCGGCGTCTTCAGCCTCCGCGAGCATACGCAACGCCATCTGCTCACGCAGGGCACGCTCACGCTCACGCACCAGCGACTGCGCCCAATCACCCAGCGCCAACATATCCGCCGCACCCAAACGCCAACGCGCACCCGTCAGCAGGCGCGCCAGGGCGTCCGAACGGTTCGGATCAGCCAGCACACGCAACGCCGACACCAAATCCACAACCTCCGGCTGGGACAGCAAACCGCCCAAACCCACCTGCTGCACCGGAATGCCCAGGCGCTCGCACTCCACACGAATCGGGTCCAGCTGACCGTGCACACGCGCCAGCACCGCAATCTCGGGCATCTTCAAGCGCGGACGCACCGAACCGTCACCGGAACGATGCGCCGCGTAGGCGCGCTCATACTCGCGCACCGCCTGCGCACGCATCGCCGCAATACGCTCGGCAATAGCCACAGCCTCCTCGCGGTCAGAGTCGTGGTACGTCAAATCAACACGCCCCACCATGCCCGCGGCTGCCTGCTCAAAGGCGGGCGAACCGGGCTCGCCCACCAGGGCGCAGCGCGGGCGCAGGTCGGGAACCTGAGCGGCGGTAATATCGCCGTCGGCGGCACGCACCCACTCGGGAACCTCCTTCAGCTTCTCCGCCACGTGGTTTGCCGCGTTCAGCACCGAAATGTCGTTACGCCACGCGATGGACAGGAACAGCGGCTGCGCATGCTCAGTCGGGAAATGGCGGTAAAAGCTGAACATCTGACCGTCCGAAGCGCCACGGAAACCGTAAATTGACTGCTTCGGGTCACCCACAGCCATCACCGGATGCGCCGGAATACCCACAGCCTCATCGGCGCCGTAAATCGAGGAGAACAAGCGCATCTGCGCGTGCGAAGTGTCCTGGAACTCGTCCAGCAGAACCACCTTGAAGCGGGCACGCTCACCCTCGCGAATCGCCGGGTCAGCCTCCGCAATGCGCGCGGCAAAACGCATCAGGTCACCGAAATCCAGCACCTGCATGCGCGCCTTCACGCGGGCGTAGCTCATCGCCATACGCGCGTACACTCGGCGGTTACGCAGCAGACGTTGAACCTTCAGAATGTCCCTCTCGGTCTTCGTCTCGCGGCGCGGATCGGGCACCGCCGCATACGCCGCCAGCTGCTCGGTGCAGAAGTCAATCACCTCCTGCGGCTCCACCAGATGCTCCGCGCACTCATCCGAAAGGTGCAGCATCTGGTTAATCATGGTCGCCGCAGACACCGGCACACCGTCGTGGTCGAGGGGAAGCTCCCCCTCCCAGTACTGCACAATCTGCGCGGCAAGCTGCCACTTCTGCGCATCGCCAAGCATCTGCGCGTCCTGCTCCACGCCCAGGCGCAGACCGTACTCCTTGACGAGGTTATTCGCGTAGGAGTGGTAGGTGAGCACGGTCGGGTCAGCGATGCCCTCGCGCAGCTCCTCATCGGTCGGGGCGACGCGGCGGCTACGGCGCAGCGTGTTCAGACCGGCACGCATACGGCTACGCAGCTCGGTTGCCGCCTTGCGGGTGAAGGTCACGCCCAGCACCTCTTCAGGGCGCACAAAACCGTTATCGACCAGCCAAATCACGCGGTCAACCATGGTCGCGGTCTTACCCGAACCCGCACCGGCAATGACGAGGGTCGGGGCGGGGCCCGCTTCAATCATGCGTACCTGCTCGGGGGTCGGCTTCTTACCGTCGGCGCCGTTGAGCATCTCGGCAATGTCAAGGGCACTGCGGTAGTCGGCAGGCTTGAGCGCGGGGTCGTTCCCAGCGGCTTCTGCCGAGAAGAGCACGCCGTTGGGCAGCTGCCAGCTATTGTGCTCGCACCACTGGGCGGGGGTGAGCATGCCGGCGCCAGAAGCGGGGTGAGCGCCGGGGTGAGTAGCGCCGTATGCGCCAGAGTCAGTCATAATTCCTCTTCCTCATGGATCATTCTCATGGGAGGTTCGGGGTGAGTGATATCGAAGTAAACGGGGGTGCGCGGCTACTGGGACACGACTACTAGGGCTGCGTCACCTGCCGGCCGCGCGTACAAATCGGGCAGATCTCCGGCAGGCGGCACCCATAGCCGCCCTCACGGTGACGAGCCTGCACCTGCGAGCCAGCAATCAGCTCCGCGGCGTGCTGCACCAGCTCAGCCGCCCACGAATCGTGCTCCGTCAGGGCGGGCTGAACCTGCAGGCGAGTCTTGCTCTCATCGTTCACGCCCGAGGCGCCCAGCTGCACGAGCGCCGCGCCTCCGGAACGACCCGTGTAGCCGGTGTACTCCAGCTCCTGGGGGCGAGCATCCGGTAGCGGTTCGCCCGCCTCCAGGGCGGCGGCTTCGGCGCGGTAACGCTCCTCCAGTTGCTCACCCGCACCAGCCTCCACCGCAATCTGGTAGGCGGCAAGCTGCGGATGCGTCTCCATCTCCGACCCGGTCGGCTTAGACTTGCCGGTTTTCAGGTCAACAATGGCGTAGCGGCGGGTGCCGTCCTCCGCCGGGGCGGTACCCTCGAGGCGGTCCACACGACCGGTGAGCAGCGCATCCAGCTCGCCGACTTCACCGGCGGGGTCGAAGGGCACGGGCACACGCACCGAGAAGGAGCCTTCAACACCGAGGTTCTGCCAGCCGGCGTCGCCCATGTGCTGACGGTAGTAGTAGCTCAGGCGCAGAATCATGCGCTTGGCACGCTCGTAGAGGGCGTAGGATTCCCAGGGCACGCGCTCGCGGTACTCTTCGTCGGTTTCGTCGTCCTTGCGGGCGGGCACGCCGAGGGAGCTAATGCGCTCGTCGAGGGCGGTTTGGAGCTCTTCGAGGGTGCCGGTCGGGTACTCTTCGGCGATGGCGTGAATGAGCGTGCCGAGCGAGCGGGACAGGTCGGTTTGGGCTTCCGCGCGGGCGGCGGAAACCAGCCAGTCCAGCGGGGAGCTGTGGATGGTTTCCAGGCGCGAGGGCGAGAGCGTAATCGTGCGGCGGCTCGGCTTTTCAGCCTGTTCTTCAGCAGGCTCTTCGCTGTGGTTTCCGTCCTCAGCGTGCTCTGCCGGGCGGTGCGCAAAGAGCAGCTCCGTGCTGGAAAGCGGCAGCAAACCCCACCACTCATCGGGGGTGGCGCCGGGTGCCTGCGCATTCGCCAGGCGCGCCAGAGTGCGGGAGGCAGCATCGAGTCGGTACGCGGAAGCCTCCGGGGTGAGGGCCTCTTCTTCCGGTGCGTTGTGCATCTGCGCGCCGTCCTGAGCGTCTTCGGCACGCATCGCGTTCAGCGACTCCTCAACGAGGGTGCGGCGAAGCTCCGCCACCAGGGAACGCAGGGTGGCGGGGCGGCGCACGCGGGTGATGGGCACCTCCGTGGAGTCACCAACCGCGTCGGTGGGCAGCACGAAGTCGAAGAACTCGCCGGGTGCCTGATCATCATTGCGCACGGCGGTGAGCACGAGTCGGGTGCTGGCTCGGGTGGCGGCGACGGCGAACATGCGCAGCTCGTCGTGGCGGGTGTCGCGCACGCGTTCGGGGTAGCTGCGGATGCGGGCGGGCGGCACAGGCTGCGCGCCCTCCCCCGCTTGCTGTTCTGCCTGCTGGGCGCGCTGGCGGAGGCGCGCATCGCACAGGTCCACGAGGTCGCCGGTACTCAGCAGGGAGCCGCGCACGGTGGTGTTGGGCCAGACGCCTTCCTGCAGACCGCATACATATACGGTTCGCCAGGACTGACCTGCGGCGAGCGCGGGGGTGAGAATCTCGACCGCGTCTTGGCGTACGCCGCGGGCGGCGAGGGTGTCCATGGGCAGGTCCTGCGCGTCGATGAAGTCGAGGAACTGTTCGGCACCGGCGCCTCGCATCTGCTCGTCGAAGCGGTCGGCGGCTTCGAAGAGACCGATCATGGCGTCGAGGTTGCGGTGAGCGGCATCGGCCTCGGGGCCTGCGCCGCGCGACTGGGCGACCCAGGTCTTTTCGAGGCCGCTGGCTTCCCAGAGCGCCCAGAGCACTTCGGTGCTGGTGGATTCGGGGCGCGCGAGTGCTTTACGTCCGGCGGAGAGCACGGCTGCGATGCGGTGCACGGCGCGTCCTACGCCCTCTTCGGGGAGGGTTTCGGGGTGTAGCAGGGCACCGAGGAGCAGGTCGTCGCTGGGTCGGTGGCCGCCGCTTTGCAGTTCGATGGATCGTAGCTGCTGGCGGAGTCGTCGCACGTCCATGCTGGATGCGCCACCAAGCCTAGAAGTGAGCAGGGTGATGGCGCTCTGCGCGCCGCCGAGGGGGTTGGCGCGGCTTTCTTCGGCGATGACGTCGTCGAGGCTTCGGCGCATGAGCTCTTCAGCTTCGGTTGCGCTGAGGGTCTCGTAACCGCCGCGCTCCCCCGCCTCCGCACCTTCTGTCGCGGGCATATGCACGGCGGGGTTCAGCGCCTTCTCGCCGCGCTTGCGGGCGTAGACGAGCAGGCTGAGCGCGTCCAGGAAGGGGCGTACGGCGGGCTCGTCGCGCACCGGCACGAGCGCCGCGGAGGTACGCGAGGGAATACCGTTCGAGGAGAGCACACGGCGGATGCGCGCCACGTCCGCGCTGTTGCGCACGATGATGGCGGACTCGCGGTAGGGGTGGTTGCCGTAGATGCGTTCTTCGAGCAGCATTTGAGCGATGAGGTTCGCCTCGTCCTGAGAGCTGGAGAGTGCATACTTATACACGCCGGCGGGTGCGGTGCGGTAGTGTGCGGGGTCGAGGATTTTGCCGTCGGCGCCCAGGTGCAGCAGCGGTTCGTCGGCGGCACCCCAGGTGAGGGCTTCGTCGGCGGGGGTGGTGTTGATGCGTCCGAAGGTTGCGGGCGCGCTGTTCTTCGCCCCCTCCTGCGCACTGTTCTTCTCCCCTGCCTGCGCGCCGTTCTTTGCCCTTTCCTGCTCGGGGGTGAGCGGCACGAACCGGGTGTAGCGCGGCAGGCGGCGGCGAATGTCCGCCACGAGCGGCATCATGAGTGCGGGCAGGCGGTACGAGGTGGTGAGCGTGCGGGTGCGCATGCTCGGGAAGCTTGCCTGCAGGGTGGTGACGAGGTCGGGGCGGGCGCCGCGGAAGCCCTGGACTACGGCTTCGTCGCTGTAGGTCATGACAACCTGCGGGCCTTCAGCGAAGAGGTCGGGGTGGGTTTCGGTCAGGTGCGCGGCGTCTGCGGGGGCGACTTCTGCGGCGATGAGGCGCAGCAGCCGGTAGATGGAGGGGCTGAGTTCCTGCACGTCGTCGATGAGGATCAGGTCGTAGCGGCGGCGTTCTTCGGCGAGGAATTCGGGGGCGCGCAGCAGTAGCCGGCAGGCGTCGTTGATGAGTACTGCCGGGTCGTAGGCGTTTTTGGCGCGGAGGGCTCGCACGGCACGGTATTCGGTGTGCAGTTGGGCGAGGGCGTGCCAGGCGGGCTGGTTGTGTTCGGTGGCGAGGGCGTGTACGTCTTCGGCGGTGAGGTCGTATTCTGCCATGCGGTCGAAGAAGTCGCGGATTTCGTGGCGGAATCCGCGGGTTGCGAGGGCGTCGCGGAGTACGTCGGGCCAGGCGGGTCCGGGTGCGATGCCTTCGGCGTGGTTGGCGAGTAGTTCGCCGATGATGACGTCTTGTTCGGGGCCGGAGAGGAGTTTGAGGTTGCCTTCTACGCCGCTGAGTAGTCCTCGGGTTTGGGCTCGTTTGAGCAGGTCGAAGGCGTATGCCGCCCAGGCGCGGGTGGGTGCTACGGAGAGGCTGCGGTCGCTGGATGCGGCGATGGTGTCTCGCATGCGGGTCGCGGCGGTGCGGGTGGGTGCGAGGATGAGTAGCCGGGCGGGGTCGTTGCCGTCGGCGAGGTAGCGTAGGGCGCGTTCGGTGAGGTGGTGGGTTTTACCGGTTCCGGGGATGCCGGTGAGAAGTTGGGTTGTCATGGTTTCAGTCTATCGGCTGGAGCGCGGTTGTACCTCGGTTCCCTGTCAACATCGACTACAGAAAAACGTCCCCAATCATCTCTGAGGTTGAAGGTGTTGAATATTATGCTAAGCTCACCCACAAGTCAAATATCAAAACTTGTGGGTGAGCCTCAGACCTAACTAGTCAATGTCTTTTAAAGTAATAGCGCGGTTCACAGAGAAAATTTTGCGAATTTCTTCATGCATGTACGGGTTCTTCTGATGTCGTTCCACCATACGAGCTAAATACCGAGCCGTAATAACAGACCCCAAAAGACCAGATCTATTCGAAATATTCTCTAGTTGAGAACTTATATTTTTTCCATAGTCCGAGACTACGTATGCAAAAAATGAAAGATTGGCAAATTCCAACCCATATTCCGAATAACGTTCAATATATTCAAGCATGCGATTTTTATGATCATTGCTAATACTATATTTTTTCTTGTAGGATTTGGTATCCAAAATTCCCGCCCATTTTTCATCACGGGAAGCTACAACGATGTCAGGCACGATACCCTTCTGCCCGATATGCTCAGCACGGAGCCCAAAAACATCGGCAAAAATTGAAGAAGTTGCCTTCTCAAATTCGGTAGCCTTATCACGCCCACCGCGTGATAACTCAATATACTCCTGGAGAAATCGGTCCTTAAATCCATGCGGATACTTTCCTGAAAGAATCCGCTCAGCATCCTTGAAGGGTACTCCAGATTTATTTGAAATCGTGGTAATGAGTTGCTCATCTACCCTCTCGATATAATGTGTCTTTGCATATTCCTCAACATACAAGAGTACAAGTCGTTCTCTAATATCCTCTGGGGATACACGACCATTCTTGCCACGACGAGAGGTATACCTGGTCTTTCCAGGGCGCAAACCATATCGCCCCTGAAAATACTCCTCGTTATCAGGCCTGTCCAGTAGCGGCTTATCCTTATATTTCTCTACCAGTTCTCGAGCTTCTTCCTCCATACCAGCAGCAATAGACCAGTTACCGTTTTTCCGTTCAATAAGCTGGGTATATTCCAACCAGTTACCGCAAGTATTAACAATATTCCTAAGCCCTGCAACAACATTTGTCATATTAATTTCTTTTTTAGTTCTAGGAGGCTTATATAGATAAATGAAGTCATCCTCTAATGATTCATCACCAATACGTCGGTATTTAAGAATGCGCGACACAACATCGTCCACACAAGATTGTTTATTAGAGACACCATGTTCAATAACAACCTTTGCAATTTCATCTTTTTCATTAAGATATTTCTTAAGACGCTCATCCAATAGAAGCTGAAGAATAAAAATAAAAGGACGCACCGCAAAACGGCTATCAACCGAAGAAGACCATTTGTAAGAGAAAGTACTGGGGAATTGATTTTCCACAACCTGCTTTTTAATAATCTCAAAAGGAGGCATATCATTTTTAACCAGTGCCTCCCCAGCATCCGTTAGATAACACACTTTGTTTTTATCCTGATAAAAAAGCCCGAGACTTCTAAACCAGGCTCGGTATGTACGGGCCCCACCACCCGTTCGGTCAAATCGAGGTCCTTCTCCCTTAATCCCTGCACGTTCAAGATTTTCTTCAAAGGAAAGCTCGATCTCCCGTCCTTCAGAACTCCAGCTGCGTCCCTCAAACAGAAGAGCAAATTCCCTCAAAGCTTGAGAGGTAGATGCCAAATTACGCTTGGGTCGGGAAAACCACCACATATTATGAGCCATAAAATATTCCCTTTCACACAAAATCTTTAAAAGAAGAAAATAATCTTCTACCCAATATCTTCAAACGTAATTGCACGATTCAGCGAGAAAATTTCGCGAATCTCCGAGTGAGTGTACGGCTTCTTCTGATGACGTTCCACCATACGCACAATATCTCGCGCAGTAATCACCGACCCGGGGACACCGGATTTCTCAGAGATAGTACGAATCTGAGGCGTCACCGAATTCTTGTAGTCTGAAACCACATACGAGAAGAAAGCGAGCGTCGCAAATTCAGGGCCATACTTCGGGTACCGTTCGATGTACTCGACCATACGGTTACGGTGGTCATGTCCGATACTGTATCCCTTGGCATATGCTTTACTGTCCAAGATGCCAGACCAGCCTTCTTCGCGAGAGGCGACAACCACGTCCGGGACAATGCCCTTCTGACCGATATGCTCTGCGTAGAGCCCAAAGATGTCGGCAAAAATTGAAGTTGTTGCCTTCTCAAATTCAGTAGCCCTATCACGTGATTCAAAGGCCATCTGTACATACTCAGAAAGGAAGGAATCGACAAGGCCGTTCGGATACTTAGCGGAGAGAATACGTTCGGTTTCCACCGCAGAAACACCCGTCTCCGCTGCAATATCAGCAACAAGCTGGGTATCCACGCGGTTGATAAGACGCTCAGCCACGTACTTTTCAGCCACTAGGAGGACATTCTTCTCCTCAATCTTCTTCGAAGAAACGCTGCCGGTCCCCTCAAGACGTCGAGTGTCTTTGAACTTACCAGGGCGCAAACCATACTTACGCTGGAAGTATTCCTCATCGTTAGGCTTAGCAACCAGCGCTTTCGATGAGTATTCTTCGACTAGCTTACGTGCTTCGTCCTCAGCGCCCGAAGCAATCGTCCAGGTGCCCTTATAACGTTCAATAAGCTGGGTGTACCCCAGCCAGTTACCGCAGGTATTCGCAATGTCTCCGTGATTCGCAAAAATCTTCTCAAGGAGAGGAGCCGCCCTAGGAGTGGTATAGAGCTCTACATAGTTCTCTTCCAAAGATTCGTCACCGATACGACGGTGTTCAAGGATACGAGATACAACGTCATCCACA
>NZ_CALJRY010000136.1 GCF_937976295.1 uncultured Rothia sp.
GTGACCTGTTGGCTGAGGCTATCGAGGATGACTCTATTGCGGTAGTGAGCCCGCTTCGTTTGCGCCCGCAGAACGGAGCGGTGCATAAGGATACTATCGCTGCGGTGAAGAAGCAGACTTTGGGTTCTGCGTGGTCTGCTGATGCTGTGAAGCGTATTGTCAATCCGGAGATTTACCTGGCGATGAAGGATGCTCTGGGTAAGTTGAAGGAGCTTCCTGAGGATTCTGCCCGTACGCTTGAATTGCCGGATGGCCGCTTTGTTGAGGCTGATGATGAGGTGCTGTTCTTCCCGAAGAATGCTGCGTCGATTTTGACTCCTCGTGGTGTGGCTGAGATTGGTGAGTCGATTCATCATGCTCGCTTGTACGGCTGGCTGACGAAGAAGGGCGAGCTGAAGGTCGGTATGCTCCGCGTGTATGGTGCGGAGTTCCCGTGGCTGATGCGTGAGAGTGGTAGCCGCAATGTTTTGAGTATGCCGATTCATCCGGGTTCTCAGTCTTTCCGTGGCATGCAGGATGGTGTGCGTAAGGTGGTTGAGAGTGGTGAAGCGGTTGAGTTTGCCTGGATTACTCAGAACGATGAGTTGGAGTTTGATCCGGCTGACTATATCGCTCATGGCGGCAAGGACGAGTTGAGGCAGTTCTTGGAGTTTATGCCGGAGTGCCGCTGGCGTGTTGATGGTTTTTATGACTCAGGTCGTTTGCGTCTCCGTCCTGCGCTATTGTCTCGTGAGCAGTTGCCAAACGAGATTCAGGCTCGGCTTGATGCAAAAAATCTCAGTGCGGAAGAGTCTGTATTGATTAAGGCCTTGGATAACGGTCTCTTTATCTCTACAGGCGGTTTGCTTCCTCTGGGGAGTCTGAAAGTCATTCGCCGTAATAACTTGGGTTTCCCTCGATGGCGCGGCAACGGTAGCCTGCCGACTTCGTTCGAGGTTCGTTCTTCGGCGTTGCGCGCTCTGGGTGCGGAAGGCTAGGAGAGCGTGATGGATAGTAAGTGGCGTGTTCTTGATTTCACTGCCTATGAGGGCTTCCTGTCGTATGAGAGGGGGCGAATCGTGGCGGGGGAGCGGAGCACGCCACTTGCTGAGGTTGATTTTATTCTCCTTGGCATGGGGTGCTCCTGGGGCTACGGTCTGGTGGCTGGTCTGGAACGTTTTGATGTTGCTGCCGCGATTTGTGATTGGCGTAATCAGCCGATTTCTACGTTGTATCACTGGTCTGAGAATACGAAGGTGTTTACTCGTCATGAGGCTCAAGCTGAGTTGAGTGTGCCGCGTGCGAAGAATGCGTGGATGCAGATTGTGAAGGCTAAGCTTCGTGGTCAGGCGAATTGTCTTGAGGCTATGGGGCGGCCGGGTGCTACGGATATTCGTGCGTTGGCTCGTTCGGTGCGTTCTGGTGACCCGTCAAATGCTGAGGCTCAGGGGGCGCGCCTATATTGGGGAGCGTTCCTTCCAGAACAGGGATTCCGCCGTCAACAGCTCTCGGATGACGTGGTAAATGGCATGTTGAACTATGGATACACGATTCTTCGCGGGAGGGTTTTGACTCGTGTGATTTCTGCGGGTTTGTGCCCGACGCTGTCGCTGTTCCACCGCCATCGTTCTAATGCTTTTGCTTTGGTTGATGATTTGGTGGAGCCGTTCCGCCCTGCTGTGGATTATGCGGTGTATCAGTTGATTTCTGCTGGTTCTACTGAGTTGGGTCGGCAGGAGAAGGTTGCTCTGGTTCAGGTGTTGTCTGATGCGGTGAATGCTGATTCGCCGTTTAAGCTCCGTACTGTGATGGAGGATTTTTGTTCTGAGTTTGCTCTCTATGTTGAGGGTAAGCGTGATAGGTTGTCGGTTCCGGTGTGGGAGCTGACTGCTGTTGAGGAGTCGTGTGAGGATGGCTGATCCTGTGTGGTTGATGGTGATGTTTGATTTGCCGGTGAAGACGAAGAGTGAGCGGAGGCTGGCGAATCGTTATCGTCATGTTCTGCTGGATTTAGGTTTTGACCGTATGCAGTTGAGCGTGTATGCGAAGTACTATCTGAACGGGAATGCGACGGGTTCTGATTTGTTTCGGTTGCAGGTTGAGGTTCCGCCGGGTGGTGCGATTCGTATTATGCGTTTTACGGATGCTCAGTGGGCTGGGTCGATTCGCCATTTGGGGCCGGAGGTGCAGCAGATGGAGGATAAGCCGGAGGCTTTAGATATTTTCTAGCGGAGCTTCACAAAAATGAGCCGGTGGGGCAGCGACTAAA
>NZ_CALJRY010000137.1 GCF_937976295.1 uncultured Rothia sp.
CTGAGGATCCGGACGCCACCGAGGAAATGGCGGCTGACGAGGCGATTCACGAGGAAATTATCCGTGCCCTGGCGACCACTGGCAGGGAGAAGCTTTCGGGTAATTTCCGTGCGGCGGTCTTTGGCGCTAACGACGGTTTGGTGTCGAACCTGGCGTTGACTATGGGTATTACTGCCTCGGGCGCGTCCAGCTCGATGGTCCTGCTCTCGGGTATTGCGGGTCTGCTGGCGGGTGCGCTGTCGATGGCTGCGGGTGAGTTCGTGTCGGTGCGTTCTCAGCGTGAACTGCTGGATGCATCCCAGCCGACCCAGGTGACCCTGCGTGTTGCGCACGATTTGGATTTGGACTCGAACGAGCTGGAGCTCATTTACCGTGCCCGCGGCATGGAGCCGGAAGCGGCGCATCACCGTGCGATGGAGCGCTTCGGCTACCTGGATTGTGACTGCGATCCGTCGCTGTCTCACCGCGAGGATGAGGATCGTGAGGAGAATGTGGCTTTGGGTACCGATATTGGTGCCGCCGCTGCGTCGTTCGCGTTCTTTGCTTCGGGTGCGCTGGTTCCGATTCTGCCCTATATCTTTGGCTTGTCGGGTGTGTTCGCGATGGTGCTGTCTCTGCTGTTTGTGGGTGCGGCGCTGGGCTTCACCGGCGGCGTGGTGGGCCTGCTTTCGGGTGCTTCCCCGCTCAAGCGCGGTATTCGCCAGATTCTGATTGGCTTTGGCGCTGCGTTCGTGACCTATCTGCTGGGTCTGGCGTTCGGCACGACGGTCGGCTAGTTGCAACACCCCCCCCAATAAGCTCTCAACAAGTGTATATAGCCGCTCTTGCATGTGTTGCTTTCACTGTAAGCACCACTGCCTGACGAGTGGCACTGTCTGAGCACAAAGAAACCCCCGGCAGATACATTCAGTGTATCTACTGGGGGATTCCATCACTCTCTGCACTTACACCGCTCAGCACGGGGTAAGCAACTGTGGGGGAAAACTCCACGGGGCGTTAAGCTGAGGCCCCACAGCATAACCAGATTAGGGGTTAATCTGGGTGGTAGCCTCAGCACCAGAGAGCGCCTTAGTGTCGGTATAGCCGTTACCCGAGTAGGTAATGGTTGCATTCTGGATGCTGGAGGTCTGCTTGTAGGAGACCCAACCCTGTGCCGGGCTGAAGGACACAATACCGGGCATGATGACAACCTGACCGTACAGCTTGTTACCGGTCTGCTTCAGAGTGTACGCCTTGGTAGTAGTGAAGGTAATACGACCCTTGAAGGTGTAGGTACCATCAGAATTCTTGGTCACGGTCGGGACCGAAGCAGACCAGTTGCCCGCTGCCTGAGCAACCGACAGGTAGCGTGCCTGACCTGCCGAAGCAACCAGCTCTGCAAGCGTACCCTTCAGCGCACGGCCGTTGGGGGTCCACGCCTGACCATTAATCCTACCGCTCTTAGCAGCGTTCAGAGCATTAGCAGGCACGGTGTACTCAACATCAGTCACGAAGGTTGCCCCGGCAGCCAGGGTTGCGGTAGAACCTGCAACGTAGCCGGTACCAGTCTTGGGCGCAGTGGTCGGAACAGACCACCAGAAACCGCTAGATGCCACGTAGGAGCCGGGGGATGCAGTCTGGGAGTTATTGACCGGGGTAAAGGTACCCTCACCGTTGATAAACAGGTCACGGTTGGTGGGCTTGGAAGCGCTATCGTCCCAGTTCAGGTCGGATTCGGGCTTGGAAGAAGATGCGAAGTACGCCTCAGGAGTGGTCGGGTGAATCGGACCGGTGCTGGTGGACGAAGCGTAACCAACAAAGCCGCCACCGTACTGAGCGCTGACAAACAGACCGCTCTGGATAGTCAGCTTCTCCTCAGAATCATCACTCCTGGAAGATGCTGCATAGGCCGGCACAGCAGCAGAAGCTGCAATAACAGGTGCAGACCAGACGCCTGCCTTAGCGACAGAGCGACGGGAAATGGGCTGAGTCATGAGTGAATGTTCTCCTCGTATGTGATGAAATATAGAAAGAGCCTGCAAGCGTAAACACCCTTGACTAGGCTCATTGGGTTCTATTGTATAGCCCTCTAGCATAGACTTTTCAAGTATTTCATCATGATATATATAACAAAACAGACTCTTCAGCTCACTGAACTATTTTCAAAAACCTGATTTAACGCACAGATGCCGGTAGCCTCATGGACTACCGGCATCTGCCGTATTTTATGCTGTTTACTTCGCTGCGAAGATTTCGCGCATCAGGTTTGCAGCCTCGGAGGGGGTCTTACCGACCTTCACGCCTGCTGCTTCCAGAGCTTCCTTCTTCGCCTGAGCGGTACCGGAGGAACCGGAGACAATAGCGCCTGCGTGGCCCATGGTCTTACCCTCAGGAGCGGTGAAGCCTGCAATGTAACCAACAACGGGCTTGGTCACGTTTGCCTTGATGTACTCTGCAGCACGCTCCTCAGCGTCACCACCGATCTCACCAATCATGACGATTGCTTCGGTCTCGGGGTCAGCTTCGAAAGCTTCCAGAGCGTCGATGTGGGTGGTGCCGATAATCGGGTCGCCACCAATACCGATAGCGGTGGTGAAACCAATGTCGGACAGTTCGTACATCAGCTGGTAGGTCAGGGTACCGGACTTGGAAACCAGACCGATCTTGCCCTTGCCGGTGATGTTCGCCGGGATAATACCGACTAGGCACTCCTCGGGGGAGATGATGCCGGGGCAGTTGGGGCCGATGATGCGGGTGATCTGCTTGCCGTTCTCGTCCACGGATGCCTTAGCAGCTGCCCAGAACTCTGCGGAGTCCTGAACCGGAACGCCCTCGGTGATAACGACGACGAGGCCGATCTTAGCCTCGATAGCCTCGAGAACTGCTGCCTTGGTGAAGGCCGGGGGAACGAAGACGATGGAGACGTTCGCGCCGGTCTTCTCCATAGCCTCAGCTACGGAACCGAAGACGTTCAGCTCGATGTCGGAGCCGTCCTTCGCCTTGTGGGTGACGGTGGTGCCAGCCTTGCGAGCGTTCACGCCGCCCACAATGTTGGTGCCTGCTGCGAGCATGCGTGCGGTGTGCTTGGTACCCTCGCCACCGGTGATGCCCTGAACGATGACCTTGGAGTCCTTGTTCACAAAGATAGACATATTACTTCCTTGAAATCCTTTGCTGGCGATTACGCCTTGTGAGCGAGCTCTGCTGCCTTGTCAGCGCCGGAGTCCATGGTCTCAGCCAGAACAACCAGCGGGTGGTTCGCCTCGGAGAGGATGCGGCGACCCTCAGCAACGTTGTTGCCGTCCAGGCGCACAACCAGGGGCTTGGTTGCTGCGTCGCCCAGAATCTCCAGAGCCTTCACAATGCCGTCTGCCACTGCGTCACATGCGGTGATGCCGCCGAAGACGTTCACGAAAACGCTCTTGACCTGCTCGTCGCCCAGAATGATTTCCAGGCCAGCAGCCATAACCTCAGCGGATGCGCCGCCACCAATATCAAGGAAGTTTGCGGGCTTGACGTTGCCGTGGTTCTCACCAGCGTATGCAACAACATCCAGGGTGGACATAACCAGACCTGCACCGTTACCAACGATGCCGACCTCGCCGTCCAGCTTCACGTAGTTCAGGTCGAACTGCTTTGCCTTAGCTTCCAGCGGGTTCTCAGCGGACTTGTCCACGAGAGCCTCGTGCTCGGGCTGGCGGAATTCTGCGTTGTCGTCCAGGGAGACCTTGCCGTCCAGGGCGAGGATGGTGCCCTCGGGGGTCAGAACGAGGGGGTTAACCTCAACCAGGGTTGCGTCTTCCTTGGTGTAGACTTCGCCCAGCTTGACGAGAACGGGAACAACCTTCTCCTGCAGTTCTGCGGAGAAACCTGCTGCCTTAGCAATTTCCTCAGCCTTAGCCTGGTCCAGGCCAACCAGCGGGTCAACCTCGATCTTTGCCAGTGCCTCGGGGCGCTCAGCAGCGAGCTGCTCAATTTCCATACCGCCTTCTACCGAGCACATTGCCAGGTAGGAGCGGTTTGCGCGGTCCAGCAGGAGGGAGAAGTAGTATTCTTCGGCGATGTCTGCGCCGTCAGCGACCAGCACGCGGTGAACGGTGTGGCCCTTGATGTCCATGCCGAGAATTGCCTTAGCGTGCTCGTAAGCTTCTTCGGGGGACTTTGCGAGCTTAACGCCGCCAGCCTTACCGCGGCCGCCGGTCTTAACCTGAGCCTTAATGACGGTCAGGCCGCCAATTTCCTCAGCTGCTGCCTTTGCTTCTTCAGGGGTGGTCGCAACAATGCCCTTGAGCACGGGTACACCGTGCTTTGCGAAGAGCTCGCGCGCCTGGTATTCGAAAAGGTCCACAGGTGTCCTTCTTCTTCGAAGTGGTGCCGAGTACTGGTGCACTCGGCCTGGTCTCATTAGAGGAGGTTCCCCCGTGTGGCTGCTACGGTGCGATAGGGGTCTCTCGCACCCGGCGCACACGCATCATTGACGCGGGGAATTTCTCTCGTCTCTACTCTATCGGATTCGGCGTGAGCTCGCACTCACGGACCCCCAAATCTGAGATTTTAGCGACTCAGCTCACAAATATTTTGGGTATGTTCCACCCAAAGGGTGTGCACCGGGTAACTAACTGGAGCTGTCGCTCCCCCATCCGCCGCGAAATACCGGCGAAAATGCGGCATTTACCGCCCGGTGCCGAAGCACCCCGCGCCCTTCTCAGCAGGCGGACAACACGCCCGGCACAGCCCGCAGAGCAGGGCGGGCACCCCCCAGGTACCCGTCCCTCCATCGGCGCTATCAGGTTCTTACGCCCGACGCGTTAGCTCACCTTCTCCAGCGGTGCGTAACGCAGCAGCAGGCGCTTCTCTTCGGAGCCGAAGCGAACCTTCGCCACGGTCTTATCGCCGCTACCCTCAACGGCGAGCACGCGGCCCTCACCGAACTTGGCGTGGCGCACGGTATCGCCGACCGCCAGGGTCGGGATTTCCTTGCTCTGGTGCACGCGGGAACGGTTCGTCACCTTCGAGGAGGCGGTGGCCGCCGCCAGCCCGTAGCTTGCCGAGCCGTTAATATCCGCGGTGGACGGCTCAGAACGCCGCGCGGGGCGGGACTCGTAGGGGTCGTAGGAGCCGCGCGAGCTGCCGGAACTGTAACCACCGGAGCTATAACCGCCCGAGTAGCCACCGGAGTAGCCAGCGGAGCCGGAACGGGAACCACCCGAATAGCCGCCGTAGGAACTACCGTAGGAACCGCCTCCATACGAACCGCCTCCGCGAGCGCCATACGCGCCCATACCGGAGGCGCCAAAGCCCGAGAAACCGGCGGTGCGCTTCCACTCGATGAGCTCCTCCGGAATCTCTTCCAGGAAGGGCGAGGGCGGGTTGAACTGGCTCTTACCCCACATGGTGCGGGTCTCCGAGCGGGTCAGGTACAGGCGCTCCATGGCGCGGGTCAGACCCACGTACGCCAGGCGGCGTTCCTCGCTCATTTCCTTCTCGTCGGTCAGGGCACGCTGGTGCGGGAACAGGCCGTGCTCCATGCCGGTCAGGAACACCACGGGGAACTCCAGGCCCTTGGCGGTGTGCAGGGTCATGAGGGTGACCATGCCCTGCGCCTTCGCCTCAGCTGCCTCGGCGGCGATCTGTGCGGCGGAGGCGTTCTCACCCTCCGCGCTGGCGGGGCGGTTCGGGATCGAGTCGGCGTCGGCAACCAGAGCCACGTGTTCGAGGAACTGTTCCAGGTCGGCGCCGGGGTTCTCGGTCTCGAACTCGACCATGGCGTCGAGCAGCTCGGAGAGGTTTTCCACGCGCGATTCGTCCTGAATGTCCTTGGAGGCGCGCAGAGCCGCAAGGTACCCGGTCTGCTCCAGGACCGCTTCCAGGCAGGTTGCGGCGGGTTCGGTGCGGGCGATTTGCGCCAGGTCGTCCATGAGGCGCACGAACTCGGCGTACTTCTTCACGGCGGCAGCCCCCAGGCCGGGGATGTCGGCAGCCTGGCGTGCGGCGGCGTAGAAGGAGATGCGGTTCGCACTCGCGTACTCCGCCACCACGGACTCAGACTTGGCACCGATACCGCGCTTGGGCTCGTTGAGGATACGGCGCACGTTCACGTCGTCGTCGGGGTTGCTCAGGGCGCGCAGGTATGCCAGGGCGTCCTTGATTTCCTTACGCTCGTAGAAGCGGGTACCGCCGACCACGCGGTAGGGCAGGCCGGCACGCATGAGCATATCCTCGAGGGTTCGGGACTGCGCGTTGGTGCGGTAGAAGATGGCGACGTCACCGGGCTGCACGCCGTGCTCATCGGCAAGGCGATCAATTTCGCGGGTGATGTAGCGTGCCTCGGCGTGCTCGGATTCGGCGACGTAACCGATAATCTTCGCGCCCGCGCCGGAGGCGGTCCACAGCTTCTTGGGGCGACGGTCGGGGTTGCGTTCAATGACCGCGTTCGCCGCGGAGAGGATGTTCTGCGTGGAACGGTAGTTCTGTTCCAGCAGGATCGTGTGGGCGTTTGGGTAGTCCTTCTCGAAGTCCGTGATATTGCGAATATCCGCACCGCGGAAGGCGTAGATGGACTGGTCGGAGTCACCCACCACGGTCAGCTCGGCGGGGGGCACGGCGTCCGGGTAGGGGCCGCGGTCAGCCGGTGCCTTCGCGTGGGCGCCGACCAGTTCACGCACCAGCTGATACTGGGCGTGGTTGGTGTCCTGGTACTCGTCCACGAGGATGTGGCGGAACTTGCGGCGGTAGTAGTTCGCGATTTCGGGGAACTTCTTGAGCAAAAAGACGGTGCGGCCAATCAGGTCGTCAAAGTCGAGGGAGTTAGCGGCGCGCAGACGCTGCGTGTAGACGGTGTAGATCTGCGCGATGGTCTTCTCGTACGGGTTATCACTCGCCACGCGGGATGCGTAGGCTTCGGCGCTGACCAGCTCGTTTTTCAGCGCGGAGATGCGGTTGCCCACGGCCTTGGCGGTGAACTTCTTGGTGTCCAGGTTGAGCTCTTTAATAATCAAGCTCAGCAGGCGCTGCGAGTCGGTCGAATCGTAGATGGTGAAGGTGGACTTCAAACCCAGGGCGGCAGCCTCACGGCGCAGCACGCGCACGCAGAAGCTGTGGAAAGTAGAAATCCACATGTGCTTGGCGCGCGGGCCGACCAGCGCCTCAATACGTTCACGCATTTCGGCGGCAGCCTTGTTGGTGAAGGTGATGGCGAGAATCTGGCCGGGGGTCGCGCGGTGGGTTGCGAGCAGGTAGGCGATGCGGTGGGTGAGCACGCGGGTCTTGCCGGATCCAGCACCCGCGACGATGAGCAGGGGCGAGCCGGAGTGCAACACGGCTTCTTCCTGGCGTTCATTGAGCCCGGCGGTGAGGGAGGCGGGGTCCACCGCGTTGAGGCTGTGGGTGCGTTCACCGTAGGGGTCGGAGGGGTCGAAGTCCTCACCGTAGCCGCCGACGCGGTAGGCGGGCGGCATAAAGTCGCCGAGCGGGTCGGCGCCGGTGAAGGTTACGGGTGCGCCGGGTTCAGGAACGGGCGCGCTGGCAGCAGGGGCGCTGTAGGCGGGCATGCCGGTGGGCAGGGCGGCGGGTACGTCCTGTGCGGGTGCCTCCATCACCGGGGCATCCATCACTGCGGC
>NZ_CALJRY010000138.1 GCF_937976295.1 uncultured Rothia sp.
TCCATCCAAGATTCTGGTCGTAGGGGATACCAGTCGCATCGGCAATATCTCCCACAGTATCTTCAAAAGCCCCTCGGGCGATATCGCGGCAGAGATCTTCACCTTGAGTTGAGTAGGAAGAAATAGAGATAAGTCCTCGAAGCAATATGAGCTGCGTATCGGAGCCAGGTTTGGCGGCAGCGAGCGCTTTCGAGAAAGACTCATAGAGAGCATCATACAAAGGCTGTCGAGACTTGGGGGCACCAAAATTAGTAATAGCGTTTTGGCTGTTCGACACCATACTTCCCAAAAGAGATGCACTGCTCTCACGGGATACGTTCTGTACTGCCGCGTCTACGAAAGTGGCAACGGGAAGTCGGGCATCGCGCACGCTTTCCCAGAGAGATCCCCAGATAAGACCGCGAGAAAGAGATGATTCAAGAGTGGATACTCCTGCAATTGCCGCTTGAAGACCATCCTCATCGGTGAGCATGATCTTTGCGTAGGTGTGGTCTTCTGCATTGAGCATAAGTAAGTCAGCTTCACCTACAGTCTTCTTGTGCTCTTGGGGCAAAGAGACACGATACTCTGCGATAGGATCGGCAGGGTATTCAAGGGAGAGAGTGCCTGTTGAGACAAGTTTTTCTTCTTGAAGGATAAAAGTTTCAAGCTTTACCACATGCGGGCGACCGATACCGGCTGGCTGAGTGTCGGGTAGCTGCTGAGTGAGGTACAAATCCTGGAGCTTACCATCTTCGCGGTAAACACGTCGAGTACCGAGGGTAGATAGACCAGAAGTCTGTAACCACGCTTGAGACCAGGTCTGCATATCGCGACCTGAAACCTCATTAAGTACATCAAGAAAGTCTTGAAGCGAGGTGTTCCCCCAAGCAAAACGTTTGAAATAGACGCGTGCCGCTTCGATAAAGGTATCAAAGCCTACATAGGAAACAAGCTGCTTCAAGGTGGAGGCACCCTTGGCGTAAGTTATGCCATCGAAATTTTGGGCTGCAGCTTCCAAATGAGGTATATCCGCGACAATGGGATGCGTCGTAGGAAGCTGATCTTGCAGATATGCCCAAGATTTACGGTGATTCGCGAATGTTACCCAAGCATCGTTAAAACCATTAGCTTCGATAGCACCTAGAGCACCCATGAAATCAGCAAATGACTCTTTAAGCCAGAGATCATCCCACCATTTCATAGTGACAAGATCTCCAAACCACATATGTGCCATCTCATGGCAGATAGTGTTTGCGCGACCTTCAAGATCATCTTCGGTAGCACCAGAGACAAAAATGAAATCCTCAGTGAATGTTACGAGACCGGGGTTCTCCATCGCGCCGATGTTATATTCGGGGACGAACGCCTGTTCGTACTTCGGGTAAGGGTAGGGATAGTCAAAGAGATCCTGGAAGAAATCTAAGCCGTTCTTAGTGACTCGGAAGATATTATCGTAGTCAAAATGGGGCTTTAGAGAATGGCGGCAGTACGCCACTAAAGGAATATCGCCGCTGTTAGTAATACTCTGGGGTTTATAGGTATCGGTGACTGTGAAGTATTCACCTGCTAACACTGCGGTAATGTAGGTAGAAATTCGCTCGGTAGGAGCAAAAACGCGCTTAACGATATTTGAGTCAGTCGGGTCGGACACCTCAGATTCTAGAACTCCGTTCGAACTGACAACCCAATCTCGTGGGGCTGTGATTCGGAAATTAAAAACAGCCTTCAGATCGGGTTGCTCAAAGTTGGGGAATACACGACGGCAATCGGCGGGCTCATATTGGGTGTAAAGATATACACGCCCATCCGAAGGATCAATATAGCGGTGCAGACCTTCTCCCGACCTTGAATAGTATGAACGCCCGTGAACAGTAAGTTCGTTTTCCTCGGCAAGCTCGGGCAGCATGATGCGTGAGCCATCAACAACCTTGTTGAGGTCAAGCTGCGCGCCATTAAGCCTAACAGAATCGATAGAGTGGCGAATATAATCAATGAAAGTCTGGGCACCAGGCTTACGGGATTTAAACTTAACGGTTGTAACTGTAGGGTATGTCTCGAAATTTTCATCCTTGGCATGGGTCAAATCAAGGTGAACATGATATGAGTCTACGGTAATGAGCGCTGACCGTTCTGCAGCTTCTTCGCGTGAGAGGTTCTCGTTATTCATAGTTTCTATTCTAAACTCTCACATGCAGTACTTCATGGACGTGACCCGAACACTGTACTGCATGTTACTAGAAAGGAACATGGGGAGCACTAAATGTGTAAAAGTGACGGATAACACGTTATATAGATTTGCCTGCTTGTACTTGCCAACCGTATAGTATTACTTGTTGCTTTGAGCAGGCAAAGCCCTCTCAAAGGTAACCTGCGCGGGTGGCGGAATAGGCAGACGCGCTAGCTTGAGGTGCTAGTCCTCGTATTAGAGGGTGGGGGTTCAAGTCCCCCCTCGCGCACGGATAATCCCCGGTTCTTCGGAACCGGGGATTTTTGTATGCCCGGACAGTTTTGTTGCCCGGAGATTTTGCTGGCGTGTGCCGCTGAGAAATCCTGTGTGAAAAGCTCTAGGCTAGAAACTTCTAAGCCAGAAAGTTTTAGCTTAAAGCTTCCGGGCAAAGAAGTACCCAAAATATGTCAGCGCACAAAAAAGTAGTGGGGTGAGGCTCCTCGAAAGGAACCTCACCCCACACTAGCTACGCTAAGGAAGCTAGAAGAACAGCTGCATCAGCTGAAACTGAACAAAGCAGCATCGTTCAGGGAGATTACTCAGCCAGACGCTCCGGGTCGGTGGTGACCAGAATCTTCACAGCGGTCTCGTTGTGGTGAATCAGGGTGTCGAAGCCCTTGTCGATCAGGTCTTCCACAGCGATCTTGCCGGTGATGAAGGGCTTGAGGTCAATCTTGCCGGACTCAACGAGCTTGATGGTCTCCGGGTGGGAGTTCACGTATGCGATGGTGCCGCGGATATCGAGCTCCTTGAGCACAACCTTCTGAACATCCAGGGAAGCGGGCTTGCCCCAAATGGAGACGATGACGACCTTACCGGTGGGCTTGAGGGCATCCAGAATCAGGTCCAGTGCGGGCTGAACGGAGGTGCACTCGAATGCGATGTCAGCGCCGCGGCCGTCGGTCAGCTTGTGAATCTCAGCCAGAACATCAACCTCAGCGGGGGAGAAAGCGTAGTCAGCAACGCCGGAGTCCAGAGCCTTCTGGCGGCGCAGCGGGGACAGCTCGGAGATGATGACCTTAGCGCCCTTAGCCTTCAGAACTGCGGAGGTCAGCAGACCGATGGGGCCAGCACCGGTCACCAGTGCGAATGCGCCCTCTTCGAACTCGCCTGCACGCTCAACAGCGTGGTAGCCAACGCTCAGCGGCTCAATCAGTGCAGCTTCGTCCAGGGGAATGGTGTTGGGGATCTTGTGAACCCAGCGGCGCTTGACGGCAACCTTCTCGGACAGACCGCCACCGCGACCGGCAAGACCGATGAAGTTCATGTCCTTGGACAGGTGGTAGTCCTTGGAATCGGGACCGGTGTAGACGTCATCGCGAATGATGTAGGGCTCGACAACAACGTGGTCGCCAACCTCAAGGTCGTCTACGCCTTCGCCCAGTGCCTCAACAACACCGGAGAATTCGTGACCGAGGGTGACGGGGGAGTCCTCACCAGAAATGGGGTGGGGGTGACCGTGCTGGGGGCAGAAGATGGGGCCGTCCAGGTATTCGTGCAGGTCGGTACCGCAAATACCGCACCATGCGACCTTGACCAGAACCTCGCCCGCAGCGGCTTCGGGTGCGGGGATGTCTTCAATGCGGATGTCGTTACGGTCGTAGAAGCGTGCTGCCTTCATGGGATGGAGCTCCTTAGCATGGTTGTGGCGCTCACTGCGGTGTGTGCTTGCCGGTACGGTTCGCATCCATGGGTCTGTCACGGTGATGGCAGAGGCCCAAACGGTATTGTTTGGACCGGTTGTGAACTGTCCTGCCGGCATTCGCATCGCTAGCGCCGGATGGTGACGGGTGCGGCTGGATTGCCGCTCCCATGTGCTTAACGCTACTCCTATGAATCAAAGATTCCTAGGATATATACAAAATTTCTTTTATGTGACACAAATTTCTTTTTGGGTGTTTTCGACTCCATCGCACCTGAGCATCTAGCGCCCGGCGAGCGCAGACGGTAGCGTAGAAGCATGACTGACGCGAACGCACAGGGCACCGCCGCCCACACCCAGCCCACTTCTGACAGCTACGGTCGAATGGCACCGAACCGCCCCGCCGCCACAACCCGCCACTACGACGCGCCCGATGCTGATTGCGTGCGCGGTAGCGAGTACTCCGAGATCCTTGCCCTCGAAACCGAGCAGCGTAAGCGTGCCGCTGAGCACCGCCGCAAGCGCGGACATGCGCGTAGCCACGGCGAGTACCGCGGTCATGGATTGGGTTACGGCCACCGCCTCGACGATGACAGCGGGCTGGCGCATATTCGCCGCGACCTCGCCGAATCTGTCGCCACCCGCGCAGACTCTTTGACCGCAATTCTCAAGGCGATTCATGCGCATCCTGAAACTGCCTACGAGGAGTATTTCGCTTCCCGCACGCTCGTTGATGCGGTCCGCGAAGCCCACCCGAACCTCAATATCGAGTACCCCGCCTTCGGCCTGGATACCGCGTTCAAGGTGGAGCTCACCAGCGCCGACTACGACCCCGCCAAGCACCGCACCATCGCGATTCTCTCCGAATATGACGCGCTACCGGGCATTGGTCACGGCTGCGGCCACAACGTCATTGCGGTATCCGGGCTGGGTGCTTTCCTTGCCCTGGCGGATGCGCTCGCCACCGGCCCCGAAGCGTTCAGTGGCAGGGTCCTCTACTACGGCACGCCCGCCGAAGAGTCCGATGCCGGTAAGGAGCTGATGGCGCGTGCCGGTGCGTTCGAGCAGGTGGATGCTGCGATTATGGTGCACCCCTACTTTATGGATGTGGCTGATCAGGCGTGGTTGGGTCGCCGTGAATGTCGCGTGACTTTCACGGGTGTGAGCGCGCATGCTTCTTCGCACCCGTTTATGGGTCGTAACGCGCTGGATGCAGCGAATCTGGCGTATCAGGGTTTGGGTTTGTTGCGTCAGCAGATTCCCGGTTCTGACCGTATTCACGCGATTATTGACCACGGCGGGGACGCCCCAAACCTGATTCCTGCCTCCGCGAGCCTGCACATTAATATCCGTTCTAAGCACGCGCCGACTCTGCGTGCGCTGTCGCGACGGGTTGAGGAGGTGCTGCGCGGGGCGGCGCTCATGGCTGGCGTGAGTGCGGAGGTGACGTGGGATTCTTCGCCGATGACCATGCCGGTGCGCACGAACCGTCCGCTGTTGAAGCGTTGGGTTTCGGCTCAGCGTTCGGTGGGTCGCCACCCGTACCCGCCCGGCACGGTTAGCGACACTCTGGCGGCTTCTACTGATTTCGGTAATGTGAGCCTGCGCGTGCCCGGCATTCACCCGCTGATTCAGATTGCGCCCGAGGGCACCGGTATGCACACGGTGGAGTTCGCGCACTGTGCGGACACTCCGGCGGCGGTGGATGCTGCCCTGGATGCGGCGTTCGGTTTGGCTTCTGTGGCTTTGGATTTCCTGGTTGATGACGAGTTGGCGCAGATGGTTCGTGCTGATTTTGAGGCTTCCGGTGGCGCCGTGGATGTGGAGGGCTACTTTAGCGACATGTGAGCTTGCTCAAAAGGTCAGAACGTCATTATTTGGTTTTGTGAGTGAAAAACACCCCTCATAGCCCATAAAGTCACCAGCACCCATCGAAAAAAGCAAAATAACCCAACACAAAACGCAGAATCTGCGGCATAATGGAACATAACGAAGCAAGCTCACCGGGGAAGAACGCCCACGCTCAGGAAATTCACCCCCGAGGCACACCCCCGCTTCCTGATAAACCCCGCGAGAATCCTCTCGCACCACACGGATAACTCTCACGAAAGAGGGCATACAGCAATGAACGGTGTCAACAACTTCACCAAGCTCGGCGTCATCGGTGCAGGCGGCGTCGGTAGCGCAACCGCATACGCAGCTATGGTCCGCGGCTCCGCAGACGAAATCGTCCTGTACGACATCGACGGCAAGCGCGCGCACGCTGAAGCACTGGACATCGCACACGGCGCAATGTTCGCACACGAAGCAACCGTCACCGGTGGCGACGACATCGAACTGCTGCGCGACTGCGACATGATTATCATCACCGCTGGTGCTCGCCAGAAGCCCGGCCAGCCCCGCCTCGAACTGGCAGGCGCAAACGTCGCAATCCTCGAGAAGCTGCTGCCGAACATCCTGTCCGTAGCACCCAACGCAATCATCATGCTCGTCACCAACCCCTGTGACGTTCTCACCATCGTGGCTCAGAAGATTACCGGCCTGCCCGCAAACCGCGTGCTGTCCTCCGGTACCGTTCTGGACTCCTCCCGCCTGCGTTGGCTGATCGCTAACAAGACTGGCGTCTCCATCAAGAACGTTCACGCAAACGTTGTTGGCGAGCACGGCGACTCCGAGTTCCCCGTCTGGTCCGCAGCAAACATCGGCATGGTTCCCCTGACCGAGTGGGAGCAGGACGGCAAGCTGGTGTTCACCGAAGAGGTCCGTGCAGAGCTGGCAACCGAAGCTATGCGCGCAGCATACAAGATTATCGAGGGCAAGGGTTCCACCAACTACGCAATCGGTATCTCCGGCGCACGTATCGCTGAGGCATTCCTCAGCGGCCAGAACGCAGTGCTACCCGTCTCCACCACCATTGCAGGCGAGCTGTACGGCTTCAAGGACGTTGCACTGTCCCTGCCCACCATCGTCAACCGCGGAGGCATCGAGCGTGTGCTTGAGGTCCCCATGAACGATGCTGAGCTGGCACAGCTGAAGGCATCCGCTGAGGCAATCCGCGCATCCGCAGCTTCCCTCGGTTTCTAATTCGCTCGGGTTCATAACCCGTAAGAAGTAAACATTCAGTAGGCGCAGCGTAAAGCTGAGCTAACCGACAGAAGGACCCGCCGCACCCGGCACCTGCTCCCTTGAGGAGTGGGGCATTCAGGGACGGCGGGTTCGCTGTGTCTGTGATGTGTTTCTTGCGGTGCTTTATGAGGCTTATGTGCCGCGTGCATGCGTTGCTTGACCACCCCGGCTTTACCGTTCTGGCTTTGGCGTTCTCATTGCTGCCCCGAATATATCTGCCAATTACCCGCCGCGCCCGTTCATAGTTCCGCGTTTAAACCGCCCTATGACCGACCGGCGCACACCATAGGCGCGTAGGTAGTAGAATAATGGCATGAGCATTGATCCTCGCACCGAACTCACCCGCCTCCTTGACGCGCTGGAGGCGCACCTGACCGCCGTCGTCAACCGAACCGGCGAGCACGACCCCGCCGTCGATGAGGCGTACGTAGAAATCGCCAACGCCTTCGAAGCCTACGAAGATGCCCTCTTCGAAGCCTACAACGAGGTCACTCCCTTGAGCGTCTACGGTGACGAAGACGAGGACGACCTGGAAGAAATCCTCGACGATGAAGATGACATCGACGACGATATCGACTACGAGGACTAGATAGCCCCTCACCCATACGTTACGGACCGACCCCTGACC
>NZ_CALJRY010000139.1 GCF_937976295.1 uncultured Rothia sp.
GGTGGCTCAATTGGTAGAGCAGCGGTCTCCAAAACCGCAGGTTGCAGGTTCGAGTCCTGTCCGCCCTGCTTTTATTGCCTCAATACCATCTTTGTACGCCCGTTCCCCGGGCGTACTTTTTTAGACTCAGAAAGGGGCAGAAGAAATGGCATCGTCTGCTACCGCCGAGAAGGCTGTTAAGCCCGGCGCATCGTCGAAGAGCGATAAGAAGCTCGGTTTCTTCGGCCGTATTTTTGCATTCCTCCGTGAAGTTATTGCGGAGTTGAAGAAGGTTACTACTCCCACCGGACGCGAACTGGTTGGTTACTTCTTCGGAGTTCTGTTCTTTGTCACGGTGATGCTCCTGCTTATTTCTGGTCTGGATTATCTTTTCGGCCAGGGAGCATTCTGGATTTTCGGTAACGGAACGATTCAGCGTAACTAGTACTGGCTGCATCCTTAATCTGGGTGCCCCATCAGTGATTTCCCTCAGCGTGTTGGTGAGTGGGAGTTCCCTCTAGATGATTAACGATAGAAAGTAGGAGCGACGTGTCCGAGCAGGAACTGGTATCCGAGATTGAAGAGGTCGAGGTAGCCGCTGCTGAGGCTACTGAGGAGTCTGCGGCTATTGAGCAGCAGGCTGAGGAAGCTACCGAGGCTGTCGAGGTGGCTGAAGCAGCTGCTGAGGCGGCTGAGGAAGTCGACGCTCTGGAAGAATTCAAGTCCAAGCTGCGCCGTCAGGCGGGCGACTGGTACGTGGTGCACACCTACTCCGGTTACGAGAACAAGGTGAAGACCGGTATCGAGACCCGTATCCAGAACCTGGAAGCTGAAGATGAGATTTTCGAGGTTCAGGTTCCCATGGAGACCGTGGTTGAGTTCAAGAACACCGTGAAGAAGACCATCCGCCGCGTGCGCGTCCCCGGTTACGTTCTGGTGCGTATGGAACTGACCGACCACTCGTGGGGCGTTGTCCGCCACACCCCCGGTGTGACTGGCTTCGTGGGTCAGGATGCGTACAACCCGGTCCCGCTGCGCATGGACGAGGTCTTCGACATGCTCCTGCCGGTCTTTGAAGAGCAGCAGCAGAGCCAGGGCCTGCCCGTTTCCAAGCCCGTTATCGAGTCCGACTACACTGTGGGCGAGAACGTCCGCGTGAAGTCCGGTGCTTTCGAAGGCATGGACGCTACCGTTTCGGAGATCAAGGGCGAGTCCCAGCAGATTGTCGTGATGATTTCCGTCTTCGGCCGCGACACCCCGGTGACCTTGAGCTTCACCGAGATCGAAAAGATTTAACGCTTCTGGCGTGTGAATATGAGCCTCGCACTTCGGTGCGGGGCTCATATCTGTGTTGGCGGTATAACCGGCGGCGGCTGTGCGGATGGGGTTTACTCTTTCTGCTAGCTGGCGCTGGATTAAGTCGCTGATTAACGCTAGAATGTTGGTTTGTGTATGCGCATGTCACGCTTTCATGCGGATGCACGGGTGACCGCGCCACGGTCACCGTCTTGCCGGCGTACGCTCCTGTGCGTCGGTTCCCAGCTAAGAAAAGGACCCTACATTGGCTCCCAAGAAGAAGGTCACTGGCCTCATCAAGCTGCAGATCCAGGCAGGCGCCGCTAACCCGGCTCCCCCCGTCGGCCCCGCACTGGGCTCGCACGGTGTGAACATCATGGAGTTCTGCAAGGCATACAACGCTGCAACTGAGTCGCAGCGCGGTAACATCATCCCCGTTGAGATTACCGTCTACGAGGATCGCTCCTTCACCTTCATCACCAAGACCCCTCCGGCTTCCCAGCTGATCAAGAAGGCTGCTGGCGTTGCTAAGGGCTCCGCTGTTCCTCACACCACCAAGGTTGGTTCGCTGACCGAGGCTCAGGTGCGCGAAATCGCTGAGACCAAGATGCCCGACCTGAACGCAAACGACCTGGATGCTGCTTCCAAGATCATCGCAGGTACCGCTCGTTCCATGGGTATCACCGTCGAGTAATTTCGGTTCGCCGAATAGCCGAGTAATCGGCACCGTAGATTTTTCTACACAGAACTTGTAAATGCCCGTCGTATGGACGGGATGTGGCAGAGCCGAGCGCGGCTCACGAGACCACAACTGCATAAGGAGAAAAGCAGATGGCAAAGCGCAGCAAGGCGTACAAGGCAGCTGTAGCCAAGATTGAAGAGGGTAAGCTCTACACCCCCGCTGAGGCAGTTGCCCTGGCGAAGGAGACCTCTTCCACCAAGACCGACGCAACCGTTGAGGTTGCAATGCGTCTGTCCGTTGACCCCCGTAAGGCAGACCAGATGGTTCGCGGTACCGTGAACCTGCCCCACGGCACCGGTAAGACCGCTCGCGTGGTCGTTATCGCAGCAGGCCCCAAGGCTGCTGAGGCTGAGGCAGCTGGCGCTGACTACGTTGGTTCCGACGAGCTGATCGCAAAGATCGCTGGCGGCTGGACTGACTTCGACGCAGCGGTTGCAACCCCCGACATGATGGGCAAGGTCGGCCGCCTGGGTAAGATCCTGGGTCCCCGTAACCTGATGCCGAACCCCAAGACCGGTACCGTGACCATGGATGTTGCAAAGGCTGTTGCAGACATCAAGGGCGGTAAGATCGACTTCCGCGTTGACCGTAACTCCAACCTGCACTTCATCATCGGTAAGGCTTCCTTCACCGCTGAGCAGCTCGAGGAGAACTTCCAGGCAGCTCTGGAAGAGGTTAACCGTCTGAAGCCCTCTTCGGCTAAGGGTCGTTACATCTCCAAGGCAACCGTTGCTACCACCTTCGGCCCCGGTATCCCCGTTGATCCGGCTGCCGTTGCTGCCTAAGGTATGCACCTGTAGCTTCTAGCATGTAGCTAGTAGTCGCCCCCGACGTTTAGGCGTCGGGGGCGATTTTTTTGTGCATGATTTTGTCTGTGTGAAGATTCAAAACACAGCGTGAAGATTCAAGACATTGCGTGAAGATTCAAGACATTGCGTGACCGGCGTCAGTTAAAGTGCGTCATGAACTTCCAGTTTTTATAGGCTTAAAACGTAGAATGAACTCCTGGCCGTGGTTACCCCGGCACCTCTAAAACCGATGGCGGAGGAAGCCCAAACGCTTCCTATTCGCTCCCAATCTATGACGAGAGATAAAACCCATGTCTTCTTCTACCCAGAATGCGCAGATAGCCCGTCGAGGCCTTAGCGTGCCGGTCAATTATTTTGCGGTGGCGCTGGGTACCGGCGCATTGGGTGCTGCTTGGCGCACCGGTGCGTCGAAGGGAATGGCGCCCGATTGGGTGGGCGAGAGCATCCTGGCTTTTAACGCCGTGGTGTGGTTGCTCCTTATGGGTTTTCTGGTTCACGCGGTGGTGAAGTACCGTGCGTGGGTGCGTGGTTTTTGGGAGCATCCGGCGCGTACCTGCTTCTTTTCGCTGATTCCGGCGACGACGGCGCAGGTGGGTGCGGCTCTCTACCCCTATGCTGAGGTTCCGGCTCTGACCCTGGTTGTGCTGGGGGCTGTGGGTCAGCTGTATTTTGCGGCTCATCGTATCGCCGGCACGTGGCGTGGCGGGTATGCGCCCGAGGCGGCCTCGCCGGTGCTGTATCTGCCGACGGTTGCGACGAACTTTGCGACTGCCACGGCGATGGGTTTTGTGGGGTGGCGCGATATGGCGATGCTCTTTTTCGGTGCGGGCCTGATTTCGTGGTTCAGTATCGAGGCTGTGATTCTGAGCCGCTTGCGCACCCTGACCCCGCTGGCAGTGGGAGAACGCGGCGTGATTGGCATTCAGATGGCTCCGCCCTTCGTGGGGGGTAACGCCTACCTGGCGGCTAATGGCGGCACAGTGGACTGGGTATTCCTGGTGCTGACGGGTTACGGCATTCTGCAGCTGATTTTCCTGATGCGTTTGCTCCCGTGGGTGCTTGAGGGTGGTTTCTCGATGAGCTTGTGGGGCTTCTCGTTCGGTATGGCTTCCATGGTTGCGAGCGGTATTCGCTTGACGGCTGCTGGTTCGCTGGGACTGGTGGGTCCTGTTTTGACGGTGGCGGGTACGGCTTTCCTCATCTTCCTGTGGGCGGGCACGCTGCATCTGGCGCTGAAGGGGCGTTTGCTGGTGCGCCCGAGCTAGGGCGCTCACATGAGACTCAGGTACGAGGCTCGCGCACCGTTTTATGACGGCGCTTATCTTCTGCGCCCGTGCCGGGTGTGAGTTTCGGCGATAATGGGGGAATGACTTCTGCATCCCACTCTTCTGCCGCGGCGGAGCCTTTTGAGGGCCTGCGCATTCGAGGTGTCGCTAAGACCTTTGGCGCCGATACGACGGTTCTGAATGAGATTGACCTGGATGTGCACCCCGGCGAGCTGATTTCCCTCGTGGGTTCTTCGGGCACGGGCAAGTCCACTCTGCTGCGCATTATTGCCGGATTGGAGGAGCCGAGTGCGGGACGGGTGACCTATGCTGGTCAGCCGCTGGAGCGCGGTTCGGTGGGTGTGGTGTTTCAGCGCCCTATTCTGTACCCGCACTTGAGCGTGAAGGACAATATTCTCTTCCCGACCCGGCTGGGCGCGTTTGCCGGTCGGGTTGATATGGACTACTACCGTGAGCTGCTGGAGGCGTTGAAGCTTGAGGGTTTGGAGTCCCGCAAGCCTTCGCAACTGTCGGGTGGTCAGGCGCAGCGTGTGGGTATTGCGCGTGCTTTGATTCGTCGTGCTCCGGTGGTTCTTTTTGATGAGCCGCTGGCGAGTGTAGATGAAGAGATGAGCGCGAGTATCCGCGCGGATATTGTGCGTCTGCACGAGCGCTACGGTTTTACGGGCCTGTACGTGACCCATGATCAGAATGAGGCGCTTATGCTGGGTCAGCGGGTGGCGGTTATGGATGCCGGTTACCTGGTGCAGGTGGATACTCCGGAGCGTCTGCTGGCGCATCC
>NZ_CALJRY010000140.1 GCF_937976295.1 uncultured Rothia sp.
TGCACCGTGTGCGCCTGTGGGGTACCGATCAGGCGATTGCTGTTTCTCGTTCTACCGCAGAGCAGATGCGCGCCAAGTGGGGCGCTCGTGACGTGGAGCTGGTGTACAACGGTGTGGATATCCCCGAAGTGCACGCGGCTGTTGAGCAGCAGCGTGTACCCGCCGAAGGCGGTCCTCGTATTCTTTCGCTGTCTCGTCTGTCCCCTGAGAAGGGCATTGACGTGCTGCTGGACGCTTTTGCGCAGCTTCGTGTGGATTACCCGCAGGCTCATCTTGAGATTGCGGGTTCTGGCGATTTGGCGTCCGAGTTGCAGGCTCAGGCTCAGCGCCTGAACCTGGGCGATTCGGTGACCTTCAGCGGCTTTGTTAACCCGATTGAAGCGATGGGTCGTAGCGACATGATTGTTCAGCTGTCGGTGTGGGAGAACTGCTCTTACACTCTGCTGGATGCTAAGGCAGCCGGCCTGAAGACGGTAGCTACCGCTGTGGGCGGCAACCCGGAGATTCTGGGCGCCGACGAGCTGGTGGACCGCCAGAGCGCAACCCTGACTCAGGACGTTCTGCAGGCCATGCGCGCGCAGCTGCAGAAGGGCGAGCCGGAGCCTTTCACCTGGATTTCGAATGAGCAGATGGCTGCTCAGACGGTTGATATTTACGCACGTGTACTTCGAGGAGGCAGATCATGAGTCAGGCTTCGCAGGTTTACGCGCACTTGAACGAACCCGCTGAGAAGCCGGAAGTTTCGCGTTTCTCTGAAGCTGTGTCTCGCGGTAGCGATTACGTCCGCCACCAGAGTGGCCAGATTCGTATGCCTGAGTTCATCATGGCATTCCTCTTGCTTTTTGGTAATGCCGTGCCTGGCATCGGTCTGCCCTTTAACCAGGTAGTCATTCTTGTTTTGGCGGCGTACGGTCTGACCCGTAAGCCGACCTTTGACGTCAGCCATTTTTCCGGTTTGCGCGCCATCATGTTCGTTGCGATGGGTTACTTGGCAATCGTTTCTATCAACAGCGTGCATTCAGAGGACGCATCGGATTGGACACGACGCTTACTTCGCCTGGTGGCGGCAACAGTGCTGGTTTGGGCCATTGCTGCTGGGCGTCTGCATATTCGTTCCATTATTCTCGGGTATTCAGTAGCAATCATCTTTAACGCTGTAGCCTATTTTGCCGGTTTTGCCCCGGTGACGGGATACTACGGTTATCTGACCGGTTGGTTGAATGACAAAAATTTCTCAGGTCTGGTGTACTGCCTCTTCGGTTTGATGATTCTGAGCTTTGCCCGTAACAAAATTGAAGTTATCGGGGCTATTGTTGTTTTTTCCGGTTTGCTATGGGCTACGGGTTCTCGTACCTCTATTGCGGCGTACGCGGCGGGTCTGATTTGGATTGTTGTAGCCCATAAGTTGAAGACCTTTGGTCGTATAGCCTTGGGTGTGGCTCTGTACTGGCTGATTGATATGCTAACCAGTGACTATTCGCGTGCTGGCGTGTTCGCGGATCGTTCGGGTACGGATGCGCTCCGTGCGCTGATTGACGCCGCTTCCGAAGTGAAGGTGAATGCTGCTGGTTTCTTCGGTGACGGCCTGGGTGAAGCGTACGTTTACCTGGCACACACCGGTTCAAAGACCTGGTACTTCCACAATTCATACTGGTCTGCGCTTGTTGAGGGCGGCTGGCCGTGGATGATTCTGGTCGTTACCATTACCTTGCTCTTTATTGTGAACGTGTTTAGCGGCCAGAAGACTCTGCCGGCTAAATTCTATGTTGTACAGGGTGCCGGTATCGCCATCATGATTTGTGCATCGCGTCTGGGCGAGGTCTTCTACACCTGGCCATGGGCTATTGCCTGTGGATTGGCTCTGCGTGTGTTACTACTTGAACGTGAACAGCGTCTTGGTACCGGTCATAATGAGGCAAGTATCGAAGGCTTTGATGAGCGAATTGAGGTTCGTGATGCTGAAGAAGCCGATAACCATATGCTAGCCGCCCAGAATACCTATAAGGCGTAGAGGATATTCACATTGTGTTGTCTGCCTCGGCAGGTAGTTTCTCTAAGTCTCCAACATAGCGCGCTACATATTTGTTGAAACGCTTATTGGAGTGCCTTGTTCTGGCGTATCCGGGGAGTACTAACGATTCCCTAGAAGAACTATTCCCCTCGTCATTTGCTCTAGGAGTAGAACATTGAAGAAAGAACTGTACATCGCTACTAATAACGGTGATATTGGTGGCGGCGAGGTCATGCTTCTGAACATTGCCCGTGCAGCCCGTAACCTCGGCTACAAGGTCACTGTTGTGGGTCCTTCCGAGCCGAAGCAGCTTATGGAGGCAGCAGCGGACGAGGGGTTTGCCCGTATTATTCTGCCGGCAAAGAACCGCGCACAGTACATGCTTGCTCTGCGTAGCTGGCATGCCCGCCACAAGGATGTTCTGCTGTGGTGTAACGGTCTGGTCCCTGCGACCGCTACTGGCGGTCGTAAGAACCGCATCGTGCATCTGCACCAGTTTGCTACCGGTATCAACGCTAAGCTGGTACCTTTCGCCCGGCGTAACGCTTTGGTTACTCTGGTCCCCAGCCGCTATGTGGCGCGTGCCTGCCCCGGCAGTGAGGTTTTTGCAAACTGGGTCAGTGGCGTTTCTACCGAGCTGGATCACCGTGTGGGGGAGCGCCGACTCCGCGTCGGGTTCCTGGGGCGTCTAACCCCTGCTAAGGGTATTCCTGCTTTGTGTGAGGCGTTGAGCATCCTTAATAAGGATGAAATCATCTACGACTTCATTATTGGCGGTGAGCCTGTCTTCGCTTCTGAGGAGGGCCGTGCTGAAGTCGAAACGGCTCTGGCTCGTGTTGCACCGTTTAGCACCCGTCTGGGCTGGACCACTCCTGACCGCCTGTTCTCTAACATTGATATGCTGGTTGTCCCCTCGGCGGGTGCTGAAGAATCCTTCGGCCTTGTGGTCGCTGAAGCGATGAGTGCGCGCATCCCTGTCGTTATCAGCGACGCTGCACCCTTGGCGGAGGTTGTGGGCGGCAATGGCTCTTACCCCTATATTGTTCCTGTGAATCAGCCGCAGGCACTTGCTCAGGCGATTGAGAAGCTGGGTCAGGAAATTCGTGAAGAGACTGAAGAGCTTGCAGAACGTACCTCCGAGCTGTTCTGGCGTTGGCAGGAGAACTACTCGCCTGAAGCAGGTAAGGTCCGTGTTGGTGAGATTCTGGAACGTTTTATCCGCTAAGGTGCTTCTAAACCTATAGATCATTCCCAACGGATACCCTCTCACTCAAACCCCGAAGGAAAATTATGACGACTACCCACCGCTACAAGGCTGCGGTCATCATCCCCTCGCGCGGTGGTGCAGATATTCTGCACTACCCGCTGGATGCGCTTGCCGCCCAGACCGAGAAGGACTTCCAGGTTATCGTGGTCCTCGACGGCGATATTGATAACAGCGAAGCTGTGCTTGACCGCTACATTGCAGAAGGCAAGCTGAACCTGACCAAGATTGTTTTCGAGGAGAACCGCGGTCGCGTGGCAGCGCTAAACGCTGGCCACCGTGCGGCTGATGCAGATATCCTCATCCGTTGCGATGACGATCTTGAGCCTGCTGCCGACTATGTCGAGGCGCAGATTCGCCTGCACCGTGATTATGACGGTGTGATTGGTACCTTGAAGAACGTGTACCCGGACACTCCCTATTCTCGTGTGTACGGTAATTTCCGCGATGCCCGGTTCAAAGAAGGCGCCCTCAGCGTAGCTGAAGAAGGCCGTTGGCTGTACTGGAACGGCAACTCTTCTATCTCTGCGGAGTACTTCGACCGTACTGGCGGATACGACCCTGCGTACCGTCTCTACGGGTGGGAAGACGTAGACATGGGCAAAATGGTCCATGATGCTGGTGGCCGCATCATCATCTCTGATGAAGTTGAGGTCAAGCACTATGCGGAGGCTACCACCACTGCAGTGCGTGCCCTGCGTGCCCTGCACTCGGGCTCTGCCCGCACCATCTTCGTGCGTAAGCACGGCGAAGAAGCACACCCCGCACCGAACCCGACGGGCGCGTGGGGTTTGCTGGTCAAGACCCTCGCACGTTTCACCACCGAGAAGACCATTAAGGCTCTCGGCGATGCGAGCGATAAGATTCTGCTCAAGCTGCCTGCTAAGGCTGCTGAGAAGCTTGTGGCGCTGCAGGTTGAGGCTGCATCGTACGCCGGTATTCACTATCCTGAGCGCGCTCAGAAAGTTTTCTAGGAGGAAAAGGAAATGTCACTCACTCAGCTCTTGACCTCCGCTCCGTTTACCGGGCCGAAGAATCCCGACGCGGTGCTTGCTGATATCCCGAAGAGCCTCAAGAAGCTTGGCAGCCTGGCGCGCCGTTACGTGCCGCTGGTCAAGCCTGAGGCGACGGAAGAGATTGCAATTGCCCACGACTATCTGACTCAGCGCGGCGGTGCGGAGCGTGTTGTGCTGGCAATGCACCGTGCGTTCCCTGATGTGCCGATTTACACGACTCTGTACGACCCGGAGGGCACCTTCCCCGAGTTCAAGGACGCGAAGATCATTACCAGCCCGCTGAATAAGATTGGTTACCTGCGTCGTAACCACCGTATGGCGTTGCCGATTTTGCCGTTTGCTTCTTCTTTCTTGAAGGTGCCGGCTGAGCGTGCTGTGGTGTCGACGACCGGTTGGGCGCACGGCTTCAACTTCGCCGGTCGTAAGTTCATTTACTGCCATTCGCCGGCGCGTTGGCTGTACCTGAGCGATCAGTACCTGGGCGAGAAGAGCACCGGCCCCGTGCCGCTGCTGCTGAAGACCCTGCGTCCTGCACTGATGCTGTGGGATCACTGGGCGGCCCACCGCTCGGCGGTGTACGTGGCGAACGCGAGCGTGATTAAGAAGCGTATCGAGAACGTGTACGGCAAGAAGGACGTTCCGATTTTCTTCCCGCCGCACTCGGTAGACGCCACCGCACCGGTTGAGCCTATTCCGGGTCTGGAAGAGTTCACCGAATCGGACGATTATTTCCTGATTGTTTCGCGTCTGCTGCCCTACAAGAATGTTGATAAGGCTGTTGAGGCGTGTAATGAGTTGGGTAAGAAGCTGCTGGTGATTGGTCGCGGTCCGGAGAAGGAACGCCTGGAGGCCCTTGCAGGCCCCACTGTTCGTATCGCTTCGGGCGTTTCGGATGCGCAGCTTCGTTACGCGTACCGTCACTGCTTGGCGCTGCTGGCTATCTCTTATGAGGACTTCGGTATTACTCCGCTGGAGGCGGGCGCTAGCGGCAAGGCTGTGATTGCCTACCGTGCGGGCGGCTTCCTGGATACTATTCAGGAAGGCAAGACCGGCATGTTCATCAACCAGCCGACCGTGGAGCAGCTGGTGGAAGCCCTCAAGGCTTTCAACCCGGATGACTGGGATGCCGACTACATCCGTGAGCACGTTGACGGTTTCTCGGAGGCTCGTTTCATCAGCCGTCTGAAGATGTACGTGCAGTCTCTGCCTGAAGACTAAAAGAGCTTGACGGCTCATAGAAGAAGGCGGGGCGGTAGAACTATAAAAGTTCTGCCGCCCCGCCTTCTTTATGCTTTCTGAGAGCCTTAGCGGGCCTCTAGGAGCCCCTTGGAGAGCAGCTCGGGAATGAAACCCTCAATCTGCGGCCCCATAGTCTCTACAGGCTGTTCATACATCTCGCAGAGCACGTCGATAGCGTCCTGCAGAGACATCGGGTCTTCAAAAATACTCCAAATAATGGAAGCTGAATCCTGAAGGACAGACAGCTCACCGTTGGCAAGATTTGCAAGATAAGTTGCCGTGGGGGAGTACTTAGCGAACTCTTCAGAATGAACGTACGCGATGTTCTCGGGGATACCGTAGACGGTCTGACGGGAATCTACCGGATTGCTCATTTTTTCACCTTGATTCCGAAACGCTCAAAGAACTTGGCACGTATCTCTGCCTTGGTGGGGGTGCGTCCCAGTTGCATCGCCAAGTGGTCCTTATTCACGAGGAAAATGTTCTTGAGGGTGCGCAGTTTATCGTGCAGGGTGCTCGCCGACTGCAGGCGTCCAATCCACTGAATATAGTGGGGCACATCCTGCGAGACCGACAGCCACAGCAGGTAGTCTCGGTCGTCACGGTACTGCTCCAGACCGCCCATAGCCGCGCTGTATGCGAGGGAAGAGTCGAGCTCCTCCGCGCGGGCTCGTAGGCGCTGCCAATCATAGTACGAGAGCAGAGAAACCAGGTAGTTAATATCCGCGCTGTAGCGTGATGCCGCACGGGCGCGGTGAAGCACCACGAGAAGACGCGCATCCAAATCACTGGGGACATTGCAGGGGCGGTGTGCAATCATACGGGTCTTACGTGCAGCCCAGATGCGGTCAAATGCCTTCTCGTAGTCGCCGTGGCGCCCAAGACCGGGGAAGAAACGATGGATATCAGTTAGGCCCCATGAAGCGTGGTAGAGCGTCATCGCGTGCTCGAACACGGAACCTGTCTCGAAATGGGCTTGGATACGCCATCCATCTGCCAGAAGAATCTCTACAAAGCGGTCCACGTGAGAGGGACGGACGAGCAGGTCAGCGTCGGAGCTGTACCTGCCCTTGCGGTAAATTTCCTGGGAGAAAGCGTAGCCTTTGACATGCAGAATATCGATGGAGTGCATGTCGGCAATCCGCTGGAAGTAGGCGTGCGCAAGCCGAATCCGTGCCGCGAGCGGAGTAGTCTGCGGCTCCGGGGTATTGGGTGAGTGAGTGGTCACAATAGCCTTTCGGTGCACATGTATACCAGATAAGTATAAGGCGGGACGGGCAGAAAATACTGCCCATCCCGCCCTAAGTCGCTCCCTATGATTTAGGGCGCTTATTACGTTATTACTTCTTAGCCGAGGACTTCTTCGACGACTTCTTGTCGCCGTCCTTGCCGTAACCGTAGTAGGTGGAGTAACCGACGTACGAGCTTGCGTAACCGAAGCCGTAGTAGGAGTTACCCAGACCCTTACGGGGCGCACGGTTCAGAACCATACCGAGGAGTTTCGCGTTGACCTTCTTCAGGATGCTTGCAGCTTCAGTCATCTGCTCACGGTGGCTTCGACCGATAGAACCGACGAGGATCACGCCATCCACAGAGTGGGAGAGTAGCGAAGCGTCGGTCACGGGCAGCAGCGGCGGAACGTCGACGACCACGATGAACTCTTCGGAGAGCTCGTTAATCAGCTGGCGCATCTTATCGGAGCCCAGAAGCTCGGAGGGGTTCGGGGGGATACGACCCGCGGGCAGGACGAAGAGGTTCGAATCGCCCAGCTGGTGCACAGCGTTAGCAATCTCGACCTGGCCAGCCAGAACCTGGGTCAGACCGACCTTGGCGTCCAGCTTCAGCTTCTTAGCCACGGTCGGGCGGCGGAGGTCGGCGTCAATGAGGATGACGGGCGAACCCGCGTCAGCCATTGCGCGAGCCAGCGACAGCGACACGGTCGACTTACCTTCACCGGGCACTGCGGAGGTGACGATGAACGAACGCGGGGGAGTGTCAACGTTCACGAAGCGCAGGTTGGTGCGCAGCTGACGGATAGACTCCTGCGCGATGTGGTCGTCGGTGTTGCCGTTAACGATGTTTTCTTCGTTCAGGTCGTCACTGACGGGCAGAACGCCCAGGATGCTTGCGCCGGTTGCCTTGGTAGCGTCGTCACGAGTGCGGATGCGCTGATCCAGTGCGCGGCGCAGGAAGATTGCCAGGTACACCAGACCCAGACCAGCCACCGCACCGATGAGTACGTTCTGCTCGTAGTTCGGGGCCACCAGCGGCGGGTTCACGCTTGCGTTATTCAGCGGAATCACGCGAACGGTGTTGTTGGTGGTCGCGGATGCGGCGGTGTTTTCGCCGTTCACCAGAGCCTGAGCATTACCGGGGTTCTGCTCAATTTCCTTGATGTAGTCGGCGGTAGCCTGCAGTGCACCATTAGCGAGCAGCTGTGCGTTCTTCGGGGAAGAAGCCTGCGCGCTCACGGTAATCAGCGCAGCGTTATCACCCGCGGTTGCAGTGAGGCTTGCACGAATCTGCCCGGTAGTCATGGAGAGTTCGGGGTTGTTCTGCTTAATCTTCTGTGCCACAGCTTCGGAAGAGACGATAGCTGCATAAGAACGCGCACGTTCCTTGGCTGCGGAAGAGCCGGAGAGAACATCCACAGTACCGGACTCGCCCACGGTCACGTAGCCCGAGGACGATGCAGCGTAGACCCTCGGCTGAAGAGATGCATAGCCGAAGCCTGCTGCGGCACCGACAACGATGCCAATGATCAGCAACCAGAGGTTAGCCCTCGTGGTGCGGAAAAATTCCAAAATGGTCATGGTAGTGAGAATACTCCAGAAAGTTTGAGTTAGTGTACCTGCAACGTGGAGTGTTGTTGCAGGCGGTGAAGGGATACGAAGATCCCCCGGTGTTTATTAGCGGAGCAATCCGAGCAGGTAGCTACCGTAACCGCTCTTGACGAGGGGGGTAGCGATGTCGCGCAGCTGCTCATCGGAGAGCCAACCGTGGCGCCACGCAATTTCCTCCGGGCAACCAACTGACAGACCCTGACGGCTCTGAACAGTGCGGATGAAGTTAGTGGCATCAGCGAGTGAATCAAAGGTTCCGGTGTCGAGCCACGCGGTACCGCGAGGCAGAACCTCAACCTTCAGTTTACCCTGTTCCAGGTAGATGCGGTTGAGGTCAGTGATTTCCAACTCACCGCGCGGGGAAGGCTTAATCTGGCGTGCATACTCTACAACCTTCGAGTCGTAGAAGTACAGACCCGGAATAGCGTAGTCGCTCTTGGGGTTTTCAGGCTTCTCCTCAATGGACAGTGCGTTGAAGTCCTCGTCGAACTCCACCACGCCGTAGGCGCGAGGATCAGCAACCCGGTAAGCGAAGACGGTCGCGCCGTCCTTCTGCTCGTAGGTGGCAAGCTGAGTGCCCAGACCGGGACCGTAGAAGATATTGTCACCGAGCACGAGCGCTACAGGGTCATTACCAATAAAGTCGGCACCCAGAATAAAAGCCTGTGCCAGACCGTCCGGGGAAGGTTGTACCTTGTATTCGAGATTAATACCAAAACGGGAACCGTCACCGAGCAGTCGCTGGAACTGCTCCTGGTCGGCAGGAGTGGTAATAATCAAAATATCGCGGATACCCGCCAGCATGAGAGTGGACAGCGGGTAGTAAATCATCGGCTTGTCATAGACCGGAGTGAGCTGCTTGCTAATACCCTGAGTGATAGGGTGCAAACGGCTTCCGGTACCGCCGGCAAGAATAATTCCCTTCATAACTTCTTATTGTGTCATGTTTATCTCTTTGTTGAGGCATAAAAATCGCTGTTTAGCCAGGTAAAATCTACCGTATGGCTCACATTCTTGTTACCGGCGGTGCCGGTTTTATTGGTTCGAACTTTGTTCACCACCTCATCGATAACACTGATCACACTATTACTGTGCTGGATAAGATGACCTACGCCGCAAACGCTGCGTCTTTGGAGGGTCTTCCTGAGTCCCGCTTCAAGCTCGTCGTAGGCGACATCGCCGACCGCGAGCTGGCTGACGAACTGGTCGGCAAGGCAGACGCTGTTGTCCACTACGCTGCGGAATCGCACAACGACAACTCCCTGTCCAATCCCGAACCGTTCATCCACACTAACCTCATCGGTACTTTCAGCCTCCTGGAAGCAGTCCGTAAGCACGGCACTCGCTACCACCACATCTCCACCGACGAGGTCTTCGGCGACCTCGAGCTGGATGATCCGGCAAAGTTTACCGAAACCACCCCCTACAATCCCTCTTCCCCTTACTCCTCCACTAAGGCAGGCTCCGACCTGCTCGTTCGTGCATGGGTCCGCTCCTTCGGTATTGAAGCAACCATCTCTAACTGCTCCAACAACTACGGCCCCTACCAGCACATCGAGAAGTTCATCCCCCGCCAGATCACTAACATCCTCTCGGGTCTGACCCCGAAGCTGTACGGCGAGGGCCTGAACGTTCGCGACTGGATTCACGCATCCGACCACTCTTCTGCTGTGCTGCGCATCCTGGAGCAGGGCAAGATTGGCGAAACCTACCTCATCGGTGCAGACGGCGAAGAGAACAACATCACCGTTCTGCGTACCATCCTGCGCCTGATGGGCAAGGACGAGAACGACTTCGAGCACGTGGTTGACCGCCCCGGTCACGACCTGCGCTACGCAATCGACGGTAGCCGCCTGCGTGCAGAGCTCGGCTGGGAGCCGAAGTTCACCGACTTCGAGTCCGGTCTTGCCGACACCATTAAGTGGTACACCGACAACCGCGGCTGGTGGGAGCCCCTGAAGGCTGAGGTTGAGGCTAAGTACGCAAAGGCTGGCCAGTAATGACCAAGGAATTGAAGGTTACTGAAACCGAGATTCCCGGCCTGCTCATTATTGACCTGCCGGTTCACGGCGATAACCGCGGCTGGTTCAAGGAAAACTGGCAGCGCGAGAAGATGGTCGCAGCCGGTCTGCCCGACTTCAACCCCGTCCAGAACAACATCTCGTTCAACGCTTCGGTAGGTACCACCCGCGGTATCCACGCCGAGCCGTGGGATAAGTATGTTTCTGTTGCGACCGGTCGTATCTTCGGCGCGTGGGTTGACCTGCGTGCCGGCGAGTCTTTCGGTAAGGTCGTCACCGTGGAGCTGGGCCCGGACACCGCAATCTTCGTGCCCCGCGGCGTGGGTAACTCCTTCCAGACCCTGGAAGAGAACACCGCCTACACCTACCTGGTGAACGATCACTGGTCGGCGGACGCAGTATCCGGCTACAGCTTCCTGAACCTTGCCGATGAGACCGTCGCAATCGACTGGCCCATCGACCTGGCGAAGGCAGAGCTCTCCGAGAAGGACCGTAACCACCCACGTCTGAACGAGATCAAGCCCTTGGAAGCCGACCCGATCCTGATTATTGGCGCGGGCGGTCAGCTCGGCACCGAGCTGGTTCGTCAGCTCACCGAGCAGAACGTACCCTTCCTGGCTGTGGATCGCGACCGCCTCGACCTGGGCAAGCCCGAGCAGTGGCGCGACGCATTCCGCTGGCGCTCCTTCCGCGCGGTCATCAACGCTGCAGCGTACACCGCAGTGGATCAGGCTGAAACCCCCGAGGGTCGCCGCGACGCCTGGGCAGCTAACGCTCTGGGCGTGAGCGCTCTTGCCTCCATCTGTGAAGAAGCTAACCTGCCGCTGGTTCACGTATCCACCGACTACGTCTTTGACGGCTCCCTGCCCCTGGGTGAGGAATACCCGGAGGATTACCCCCTGGCACCGCTGAGCGTCTACGGCGCGTCCAAGGCTGCCGGTGAGGTTGCCGCTGCCGCATGGCGTAAGCACTACACCCTGCGCACCAGCTGGGTTGTTGGCGCTGGCAAGAACTTTGTGGGCACCATGGCATCCCTGGCTGAGCGCGGTATCGACCCGTCCGTGGTCGCCGATCAGTGGGGCCGCCCGACCTTCACCCAGGACCTGGCGGCAGCTGCCCTGCACCTGCTCTTCTCCGGCGCTGAATACGGCACCTACAACGTGTCGAACACCGGTGAAGTCATCAACTGGGCACAGTTCGCTCGTGCAGTGTACGAGGGCACCGGCCATGACCCGGCACGAGTCAGCGACACCACTACCGAGGAATACTTCGCCAACGCTGAGCTCTTCGCTCACCGTCCGACGAACTCGGCGATGGACCTGTCCAAGCTGATTGCTGCAGGCTTCACCCCGCGCGATCACCGCGAGGCGCTCGCCGCCTACCTGGCGGACATGGGCTCCTAATCCTCTAGGGATTCGACCCTATATCTGCTGACAACAGCATAAAAGGCGTGAAAAGCGCCATATCACAGGTTCCCGGCCCTTGAAGAAGAGCCGGGAACCTGTACAATATTGTCTTGGCCAAGGCGAGGGCCACCGCAAACGCGGTGAGCCGTTATCGACGAGGTGGCGTACGGATTCTTCATCCGCGCCGTTTCTCTTGGCGCGTTATGTACAGACTACAGAAATGGAGATTCCCATGGCTGAATTCAAGATTGTTGCAGAGCCCCGCGTTGACTTCGGTAAGGGCTACGCACGCCGCGCACGCGTTGCAGGCAAGATTCCCGCTGTCGTTTACGGCAACGGCGCAGAGCCCAAGCACCTGATTCTGCCCGGTCACGAGACCACCCTGGCAGTTCGTAACGCAGACGCAGTGCTGGTTATCGAGGTTGAGGGTGAGACCATCAAGGCTCGCGTTCAGGACATCCAGCGCCACCCCATCCGCCCCGAACTGCAGCACATCGACCTGGTGTTCGTTGCGTAAGTAGCGGATTTCAACGCTTATAGACCGGCATAAGCCGGGCTGGGAACGGCCCGCATCCTCATACGGGGTGCGGGCCGTTTGCATACCCCGCAGACAAGAAGCGGGAGCAGTCCCTCCGAACTTAGAAAGGTACACGAAGAGATGTCTGATACCTGGCTCATCGTGGGTCTAGGAAACCCCGGCCCCAACTACGCTAAGACCCGCCACAATATTGGTCAGATGGTTCTGGATGAGCTCGCCAAGGAAGTTGGCGGCAGTTTTAAGAAGCATTCCAAGGCCTCCGCGGTTGTGGTGGAGGGACGCCTCGGATTTGGTGGCCCCAAGGTCATCCTCATGAAGTCTCTCGGCTACATGAATACCTCGGGCGGCCCGGTCAGCGCCGTCGCCAAGTTCTACGGCATCGACCCCGACCACATCATCGTTGTGCACGATGAACTCGATATCCCCTTCGACACCATTAAGCTCAAGATCGGTGGGGGAGAGGGCGGCCATAACGGTCTGCGCGATATCACCAAGGCACTGGGCACCAAGGACTACTACCGTGTGCGCACCGGCATCGGTCGACCTCCCGGACGCATGGACACCGCAGACTTCGTGCTCAAGCCCTTTAGCAGCACCGAAGCGAAGGACCTGCCTTTCCTCATTTCGAATGCAGCGGATGCCACCATGATGCTCGTGAAGGAAGGCCTGCTGGCAACCCAGCAGCGCTACCACGGAGCAGGCTCCTAGCCGTATGACCCGTGCCGGGTCAACGCTGAACTGGGTCAACACTGAACTGGGGCAACGCATGATATAGGCCGATGTGTGAACTAGGCTCTACCTAACTATGCAAGAGCCCGGTGAGGGAATAAGCTAGAAAAGAATGACGTTATACGCTCCACGACGGGAAAATACCCGACCCGTGGAGCGTATGAGCGAGAGAAGAAGGTAATCGTGGCTGAATACTCCACCCCCGCCAACACCCCGCTGAGCGACGACATCGTACGCCAGCTTCGCCAGGACTTCCCGATCCTCAACACTGAGGTCAACGGGCATCCCTTGGTCTACCTGGATTCGGGGGCGACCAGCCAGAAACCCCTTCAGGTTCTCGACGCAGAACGCGACTTCTACCTGCACGCTAACTCCGCCGTACACCGCGGCGCCCACACCCTCGCGGTCGAAGCAACCGACCTGTTTGAGGATGCGCGCATCACCGTCGCGAATTTCGTCGGCGCCACTGACGAAGAAATCGTGTGGACCTCCAACGCAACCGAGGCGCTGAACCTGGTTGCCTACTCCATCGGCAACGCCTCCCAGGGCATCGGTGGTCCTGCCGCTGAGCGTTTCGCGCTGAAGCCCGGCGATGAAATCGTCACCACGGAGATTGAGCACCACGCGAACCTCATTCCCTGGCAGATTCTTGCTCAGCGTACCGGCGCGACTCTGCGCCACATCCCCTCCACCGAGGACGGTCAGCTCGACTACGCGGCAGCCGAGGACATCATCAACGAGAAGACCCGCATCGTGGCCTTCACCCACGTCTCGAACGTGACCGGCGCGATTACCGATGTGCCCCGCATGGTTGCCATGGCGCGCAAGCATGGCGCGCTTATCGTGCTGGACGCCTGCCAGTCCGTACCGCACATGCCCGTAGACTTCCACGCCCTGGACGTCGACTTCGCGGCGTTCTCCGGCCACAAGATGCTGGCACCCACCGGTATCGGTGCCCTCTACGGCCGTGCTGAACTGCTTGAAGCTCTGCCGCCCTTCCTGACCGGTGGCTCCATGATTACCCGCGTGGGTCTGCAGGACGCAGAATACATGCCCGCCCCCATCAAGTTTGAGGCAGGCACCCAGCGCGTCTCGCAGGCAGTCGCTTTCGCCGCTGCTGTGCGCTACCTGCAGCACCTGGGCATGGAGAACGTTGAGGCCTGGGAACACGAACTGGGCGCCCGCCTCGTTGAGGGCGTTCAGAAGATTGAGGGCGTGCGCCTGCTCGGCCCCACCGACCCCACCAAACGTGCCGGACTGGTTGCTCTCGCTATCGATGGTGTGCACCCGCACGACGTGGGTCAGCTGCTCGATACTCAGGGCATCGCCGTGCGCGTGGGTCACCACTGCGCCCAGCCTCTGCATCGCTGCGCCGGTGTGACCGCCTCGACTCGCGCCTCCACCTACATCTACAACACCACCGAAGACGTGGACGCTTTCCTGAAGGCACTGGCCGAGGTGCGCCCCTACTTCGGCTTTTAAAGCAGATGCGTTAGAAGCTAACGCCCCAATTTTTCAGACATACCAACTGACGGAAGAAGATCACCGTGTCTCTTGAATCCCTGTACCAGGAAATTATTCTGGAGCATTCTAAGCAGCGCAGCGGCGAGCACCTCGTAGAGGTACCCGCCGGCCATGCAAGCGCCGATAACCACCAGTACAACCCCACCTGCGGCGACGAAATTAACCTGCGCGTGGTGCTCTCTGAGGAGCTGAAGGACGGCGAGAAGACCATCGAATCGGTCTCCTGGGAGGGCGACGGCTGCTCCATCTCCATGGCTGCCGCCTCCGTGCTCTCTGAAATGGCGCCCGGCATGACCACCTCTGAGCTGCAGAGTCACGTGGATGCGTTCCGCGAGATGCTGCGCTCGCGCGGTAAGGTGACCCTGGACGAGGAAGAGTACGGCGATATGGCGGCTTTCTCCGGCGTTTCGAAGTTCATGGCGCGCGTGAAGTGTGCGATGCTTTCGTGGGTTGCGGTTGAGGAAGCTACTAAGGAAGCGGCCGCGAAGAACTAGCTCTTTGCCAAGAGGGCAGGTTGGGTCATTCGGCAGTTAGCCGATATTTGAACGCCAATCGAAAATATCGAATGGAGCCATCGACAATATATTGCATTGATGTGTAATGTTTTTCGATAAACTTTTAGCGGTAAGCACCGAACGAGACCCTAGCTGAGAATCTACTCCCTACCCTTTCTTGATATAAGATTTCTTTGTTTTAAATCAATATGACGAAAATATGAGGCGGATACTACACTGTATCCGCCTCATATTTATATCTTTTCCTTTTTCCTTCAAAAAGGTGACTGGTAAAATAAAAGGACGAAGGGCGCCCAACCAGCACCCTCGAGAAACTCTTTTCGGACCCGCATATTCTCACGTGATAGCGAGAAGAAAAACAGTGTAGAGAGAATACTTTCTCAGTGCTGAATAATCTTCGCTAATTCTCCTGCCTTCACTACAGATAACGGTTATGTTTCTCACCCCTTCCGGTACTTCAACCACACCGGAATAACCATCGCCGCTACCAACCACAAGGAAGCCCCATGATTATTGGCTACGCCGCAGGCGCCTACGACCTTTTCCACTACGGCCACCTCGAGATTCTCCGCAAGGCTAAGGAAAACTGCGACTACCTCATTGCAGGTGTCGTGCACGATGACGTTCTGGAAGTGACCAAGGGCCGCCGCCCCGTCATCCCCATCGAAGAGCGTGCCGCCATCGTCAGCCACATCGACTACGTGGACGAAGTGCACGTCGAAACCACCCCCGACAAGCTCGAAACCTGGAAGCAGAAGCCCTTCAACGTCTTCTTCAAGGGTGATGACTGGAAGGGTACCGAAAAGGGCAAGGCACTGGAAGCACGTTTCGCAGAGGTCGGCGTGGAAGTACACTACTTCCCCTACACCGAGCACACCTCCAGCACCAAGCTGCGCAAGGTCGTTGACCTGCTCGAAGCAGAGCACGACCTGCGCGTAGAGATGCGCCGCTTCGCCGAGCTGCTCGGCGAGCGCAAATACTCCGAGGCGACCGTCGCCTCCTAACGCTCCTACGCCCTCATCAGGGCGCTAGCGCTCGTAGAGACTCATCAAGACATAGAGACTCATAAAGACACAAAAGGATCCCCGCCGTAAGTACATACGGCGGGGATCCTTTCGTATATTGGCGAGTATGTCAGCTACACCTCAAAGGTGAGCGTCTCATAAGCTTTAGCGCTGTGCCAGCCACTTCTCAACGGAGGAGCCCAGAACCTTCAGCACGCGACCAACCTGAGGTTCAGCAGCGGCTGCAATCTTCTTGCCCACCAGCGGGATGGAGCAGGAGACTTCACCGTTGACGTCCAGGCGGGTCTGTTCACCCTCGGGGGTCAGCTTCTGAGTAGCCTGAGCGGATACGGGAAGACCCTTAACCTTGACCTCGGTAGAAACAGTGCGGGAGCCGTCAGCAGCCGGTGCGCTTACGTTGTCCACCTGGGTCATAGTAACGCCGTTGCCGACGAATTTACGGGCGATGTCCGGCACACGATCAGTGGACACGGTACGCTCGGTGGTTGCGGTGAACTCTGCGGAGGTGTCACCGGAAACCGAGAAGCTACCGAGCTCCACCCTAACCTCGGAACATACGAAGCGTGCGAAATCCTCGCTGGAGAGTGCCTCGATAACCTGCTCAACGCTTGCGTTGATAACGGTTGATTCCTGAACTGCCATAATTGTTCCTTTCGTAGTGCGCGAAAACCCCGCGCATTATCCCTTCTAAGGATACGGTGCGCGGGGTTTCGCAACCAATGTAAAGACGCGAATCCACCTGAGAATATGCCGTGAAAAAGGGAAAACATCCACAGCCTCTCACAGGGTGGCTGGAGGATTCGCACGCCGGTCTAAAAATGCGGGAACCGCTTCCGGGTGGCTCCCGCATCGCATCGCCAAGGAGGCTGGGCTTAGCAAGCTAAAGCTTTTAGACGCTGGTTAGGCGCTGGGTGCCATCGCGTCGATGCGAGCCATCTCAGCCTTACCCGCACGGTGTGCGCGAGCGGCCTGCTTCAGACGACCCCAGAAGGAATCCTTGCGGTGGGTCTTGCCCGCGAGCAGATCCTGCAGTTCCTCGCTCAGCTGCGCTGCAGAAATCTCCGGGGTGGAGATGTAGGGCTCAGCGGTGCGGAACAGGGAGGGGTTCGCCAGAGCAAGATCCAGTTTGTCGAAGAGGTCTTCGCGGCTTTCAACAACAACAGCGTGACCGCGCTTCTCCATCAGAGCGGTGAAGGGGACCTGGTGGTTGTCAACGACCTCGTCGAACTCTGCGCGGCGCGGAACAGCCAGCGGCAGAGCACCGGTACGGCGTGCATCCTGGATGGAGCCGGGGCCGCCCTGAACCAGTACTACGCGTGCGGTTGCGTAGTAGTCCAGAAGTTCGGAGGCGGGAAGGAGCTTAAGGTTGTCTGCGTGCTTAATGGGCGCAGTGTGGCCATGCTGCACGAGGCAGGTGACCTCGGGGTGAGCCTCAAGATAAGCCTCAACCCAGCGCAGGAGACGATCAAAAGTGTGAACGTCGGTACCGAGGGACACCACCAAATCGTAAGTCTTGGTAGGAATACGAACGGGCGCGACGGCAGGGGTAAATACGGGCAGGTCGAACTTGGAAGTATCAACGCTGACGTGGGGGAAGTTCTGAATAGACATAGCCTATTCCTCTCTATGTATTTATCGGTAGTAACCCCGTATACCTGATGCAAAAATCCGGAGGGCATCATTGGTATACGCGGTGGCGTCGTGCCGGAGAAAATGGTGAGTAATCTCCGCATACGCTTCTCTGGCGAGTGGTTAGTTCGCTTGGATGGTGAGTCCACAGTGGAGCGCACGACTTATGCGTATCTGTATGTTTAATAAATACTATACCCCGAAAATAACGCCCTCAGCACACGCGAGGACGCTATTTTCAGGATAAATTCATCACTCTTAGAAAATGGGATGAATCACACGAGAATCAGGGAAATTCTCCTGCTGTTCCTCGCTCTGAACAATAATTCGACCAGCAAAGGTGTACAGCATCTTGCCGGTCATCGTCGGCAGAGTCGGGCGGTCAAAACACTCAATATAAAGAGTCTTTACGCCAAAGAGTTTAGCCGCCACAAAGAAAGGAACGGCAACACCGGCGCCGGCAGAAACAACCGCATCCGGACGTTCCTTCGGAAGAATACGAAATGCCAAGAACAGATTACGAATAGCGTTCTTAATATTTCGAGTAGTCGGGTAATAAGCCCAATAGGTTTTCTCATCAGCCAGAGAAGATTCAACATCGGGCTGCTTAAAGCTAACCCACACGCGGTCATAATCCTGCCATGCGGCAGAAGTAGCCGTCAGATGCTTCAAGTGTCCGCCACTGCTAGAAACCAGCAGAAGCTTCTTCTTCGGTGCCTGAGAGGAAGTTGCCTCAGTCATAGTGTTCTCCTAAAGCCCCAATACAAGAGAAAAATAAGAAGAAAAGATAAGGGTGAGCTGACGGGTCCGGCAACGCCTGCATCAATAGATCTGCAACAACAGACCTGCTACAACAGATCCGCCTCAACAAGCGTTACCGACCCTACGCTCAAGGACGAAGGACGAACCCGCACACAGGCGAGGTATCCATCAATAGACCCCGATTGCGCGCGGTCCATTTACCCCCGGTCTAGTTATTCACGGTCCAGGAAAACAGCCAGAGCGTTCACGCCCTCAAGCTGATCCAGCTGAGCGAAAAGCTCACGAACCTGCTGCAGAGAAGTAGCTGCAGTCACCGGAACCAGAGCCACGCCGCCAGCCTGAACGAAACGCAGCTGGGTCGACAGGGGAGTAGCGGTGCTCAGGCTAATCACCAGAGGAGTCTCGCTCTTCTCAACCAGCGACTCGGGAGTGTGGCGGGTCAGAGCGTCACGGACCGAAGCGTAATCGGTGAAACGTGCGTACTCGGTGGGCAGAACACGCTGCAGCATCTGGTACAGGTGCTCAACGCCGCGGTCAGTACCGGGCAGAATGACAATGCCGGATGCGCCGGCACTCTTCACATCGCCGTCGGGAGCGCCAATGGTGCGTAGCAGCATGAACGCGTCATTCGCCTCAGAAGAGGAACCCAGCTCGTGAACCGGGATACCAGCATCTTCCAGACGGTCAGCGTAACCAACGTGACGCATGGTGCGGTCACGACCGTAAGCCAGTACAGCACCAATCAGCAGACCGGCAACAGCGCCAACAATAGCCATCTTTACCGGGCCAAGAGCCGAGGAAGAAGAAGGAACCTGAGCCTCGCTCATCACGCGGCCACCGGTGGTGGACGTCAGCTGAATCTGAGCGCGACGCTCCTGCAGCTGAGAAAGCAGACCGGCACGGCTGTTATCACCCTCGAGGGCAGAAATCTGCTCATCAATCTGGTGCACAGCAGAATCAACGCTGCTCTTCAGCGACTCGGAACGAACCTGCAGGTACGCGTTTGCCATGGCGTTAGCGTAACGTGCAGCATCCGTGCCATTGGGGCGGGTTACCTCAATGTCCAACACGGCAGTCTGGGAGGTACCGGTCACCTTAACGGAGTTCATCAGGCGGCTGGTCAGCTGAGCCTCAGAGAGGGTATCGCCATTAGCAATCAGAGACTTCGCCGCGTTCTGCGCAACCTCACGAGAGGAAGCAATGCGAGACTCGGTAGCAATATCCACCTTCGCGGAGTTAGCGCTACCGGTACCGGCGGGGTCAACCACCAGCGGGTAAACAACCAGCGAAGCCTTAGAAGTGTACTTGCTATTGGTCATGTAGCCGTAAGCGGCACCCGCCACAGCAAAAATCACGACCGACAGCAGAATCAGCAGACGGTGTCGGAAAATGCGATGTACCTGGCTACCGAGGGTAACTGAGGAGGTATGAGAGGTGTTATCCATGAGGACATCCTAGAGGAAGAGAAACGGACACTAAATATCGGAGGAAACGTAGAAGAAGCGGAAGGCTTAAGACTTCGCGCGGCGGGCGGAGAGGAAACGCTCAATACCGAGAGCCTTGCGGAAGCGGTACAGCACCGCACCGTACACCGGAACGAGCAGCACCACATACACGATGACGCCCAAAACGTTCTGACCCAAGAAGGTCAAAGACACCAGAGCACACACTGTCGGAACAGCCGCACCCAAGAAGAGCGAAGGAGCCATCTCACGGACCGAAGCGCGAATACCGACGAGGCGGAACACCTGGTAGCTCGCCAGGAAGGTGTCAATCAGCAGAGCAGAAGCCCAAGCCGTCACCGCACCGTACAGGCCCCATACCGGAACCAAAGTGAAGTTCAAGGTCACAGCCACCACCAGCGAGGAGAGCTTGTTCAACAGCTGCCAGCGACTCTTACCGCTCATCAGCAGAACAGACTGCACACCACCGGCACTCATCGACAGCATCGCCGCCGGGCAAATCACCCAGAGGATACCGGCGCCAGCCTCAAAGCCCTTACCGAAGAAACCCAAAAGAGTCGGACCGAAGAACGCCAGAGACAGATAGAACGGCCAAGACAACGCAGTCAACACGCGAGTGGTCGAAAGGAAAATATCTCGAGCACGATCGAGCTGACGAGTCGCCAACGCCGCACTAATCGACGGGCCGGTCACCACACGGCCGGTGTGCTCAATCATGGTACCCACACGAACACAACGGTTCACAGCACCATAGATACCACCGGCAGCGGCGCCCAAGAACGCCGTCACCACCAGAACGTCAATCCACTCCAGGATAGTTTCCACAACGGTAGCGACACCGCGTGCAGAGCTGAAACCCCAGAACGAACGGAACGTCTCGGCCGGAGAATCCTCAGAAGGAAGAACCTCCACATGCTCCTCGGAAGGGAACGCCCGCTCCAAAAGCCACAGGGCAACCACCGCAGTAATCGCCACTGGAATGGTCCAGGCGTACACCAAATCCATGAACTGACCCGAGAACAGAACCACCAAACCCACCGCCGCAAAACGCAGAGTAGGAAGCAGAACATTCTGCAGAACCGTAAAAGTCACCACACGATGCAGACCGCGTAGTGCGCCGAAGAACACCGTCATCAGCGCCGCTATCAGAACGAAAGCGGAGCTGATACGCATTGCAGCCTGATACTCGGGAGCCATTGGCACAAGCTCGGTGTAGATGTACACACCCGCCACCAGAAGCACCGAAGTCACCAGCGAAGGAATCAGACCGTAACGGATCAGCTGCGGAAGCACACCGTAACGACCCAGCGCACGCTGAGCGCTCATCGTACGAACCAAGCCAGTATCCGCCCCGAAGGTCACCAGCGAAATCGCAATCGCAAACAACGCCATCAGACGGAAAAACTCGCCCGAACCCTCAGCACCAATACCGTTCGACACCACCATCGTGGTCACGAATGCGATACCCGCACCGTACATCACGCACAGAGAAGCAAGAGAGCCGCTCTTGGCGAGGCTGGGCTGCTTACCCTTTCCGGGGGCTTTCTTAACCGGCGTGCTCTTCGCGGATGCGCTATCCGCCTGGGCACCTGAGACGGAAGGTTTAGCCTTTTCTGCAGACTCAGCAGTAGCCGGGGCAGCCCTCCGGGAACCGGACAGATGAGCACCCACTACAACGGTAGCGCTCACCGCTGAGGAACCTGCAGTCGAACTACCTGACTCCGAAGAACCCGTTTCTGAAGAACCCGCCTCCAAAGAATCGGGCAGCGACTCCTCGGACGCAAAGCCCTGAGCCGGAGGCACAATCGACAGCGCCGTGGTCGCAGGAAAACGGCCGGAACGGATATCGTCCACCGTCGGAGCAAACTCATCAGCAGAAGACTCTGCCTGTGAGTCAGCCGGCTCTACTACCGGATCCACATACTCGCCGCTCTCACGCAGGCGTGCACGGCGGCTAGGGTGACCGCTCACCGAATACGCATCATCGAAAGATGAAACCTTAGATGTATCTAAACCGCGAGGGGACTGATTCTTCGTCATAGCCCCTCACCATCCCGAATGGAACGGATACACGCCATCGACGCAAGCATCAGAATGGTCAGCTGAGCAATATCGAAGCTGTAGAAAATAAAGACAACACAGCACGCGACCGGCACGCTATGCAGCCAGTACCCGGAGGTGGTCTTCACTCGCGCGCCGCCTGCCACAGTGCACACCATGAAGAGTGCGAACAGCGCCAGACCCACGAAGCCGAAGCAGA
>NZ_CALJRY010000141.1 GCF_937976295.1 uncultured Rothia sp.
CTTCCTGGGATGAACGGCAGAAGGAGTACACCCGCGTCAGTGAGCCCGCGCAGTAGTATCCAGAGGCCCCGCTACGTGAATGTGTGGTGGGGCCTTTGTATGTAGCCAATAGAAGCGCAGTTCAGGCGGTTTTGCACTATGCTGAAAGGTGACCATTCCTCTCAAAGTAGATAGGAGATTATCTTGGCAAACAATAAGACCTCAACAGAGAAACCGCCTTTTTATATTCGGCGCTTCTTCCTAATACTTGTCTCACTCGGGCTTATTGGAGGAGTGGCTGCTCTTTGGATTCCATCCAATACCGGTTGGCTACGCCAGAGTGGACTATCCGGCGAAGCGGAGCAGAAGTCTATCTCAGACTTGCGCTTGCACTTCCTCTACATCACGGGTGGAATTATTGCGATTCTGACTCTTCTGCAGACTAATTGGAAGAACCAAGTTGACCGTCGAAAGGTCGAAGCTGATATCAAGAAGAATGAGCAGGATGCGGAGAAGAACGAACGCGACCATATCCGCCAGGTTCATGCAGAGCGTCGTAGCCGCTACACCAAGGCTGTAGAGCAACTAGCAAACGAGAAAGCAGCTGTCCGACTGGGCGGTATCTATACCCTTGTTGGTCTCGTTGATGAATGGCTTGCTGATGACACCCTCGAGTCAGCAGAACAGCAAAAAGAAGGGCAGGTTATTATCAATAACCTCTGCTCCTACATTCGTTCTCCCTTCACCCCGGCATTAAAAGCAGAGATGCTTGAGGGCGATTCAGAGCCTGAAAACTATGAAGGAGATTTCTCCAAAGATCAGGCGGCGTTTCATGAAGAACAGGATGTGCGCCGCACTGTCTTTGTTGAGATGAGCAAGCGCAGTAGTACCTTCACCAAGAATGATAAGGGTGAAATATTCGAAACCGTTCCAGGAATCTGGAGTGACTTTGATTTCGATTTCAGCCGAGCACCCATTTTCTATCCCCTCAACGCCATCACGATTGAGAAAGGTAATTTTTCTTCTGCCAAGTTCTACAGCAACGCAAACTTCAACGGGGCGACCTTCACCCAAAACGCAAACTTCAGTGAGGCGACCTTCACCCAAAACGCAAACTTCAACGGGGCGACCTTCACCCAAAACGCGGGCTTCGGCGAGGCGGCCTTCACCCAAACCGCGGACTTCAGCAAGGCAACCTTTAGCTCAAGCTCACCAAAGTTTGTGGAAACTTCTGAAGTCTTAGGGATGCCGTTTAGAGCACATTTTGCTGCTCTGGCCAAAAATCAGGAAGCACATAACTTCACGGTTAGTAAAGGTAGTTTCCGCATTCCTCCAGGAGAAGCTGAGCTAAGGGACGGCGTAAAACACCACATCCCTGTGGGAACGGTACTCTTCGACCCCAGCTCGGGAGAAACCAGTGAGCCAGCAAAGCCTCTTGAAAATTCCGATACTGAGGAAGAAAAGCCCGCTAAATAAGACCTCACTGTGTAAAAGGCCCCGCCGAACCACGTCGGCGGGGCCTTTTTACACCCGTAGCAAGTGTGCCTCCGCGGACACATCCGCCTATCACAGTGCTGCCCCGAGCGGGGCATCGTTTATACCTGATAGCAACCCATGTCAGACAGTTTTGCACTATGCTGAAAGGTGACCGTTCCTATCAGAGAAGACAGGAGAACCATCAGTGACCCCTGACCCTAGCTCGTCTCCTACGCGCCTCATGATTCCGAGCCCAGGGCCTACTACATGGGACGTTATCGCTCAGTGGGTAGCTATGGGATTACTTACTGCCGGCGTATTTACATTCATCGTCTTTGCCATCGATAACCTTTTTTCTTCGGAGAAGAAACGAGAAATTAAACCGTTTTATCTTTGGATTGCTACCATAGCCTTCTTTGGTGGATTGCTAAGTTTCTTCCTGCCCATTGCTATCAATTCTGGTTTCGGGAAGGACGATGACGGTCCGGTTCTTCGGCAGCTCATCCTCTACACCACCGGTGGTGTTCTAGGTGTCATCACCCTTGGCGAGACTCACCGAAAGAATAACCAAGAGAAAGAGAAAAACGAGAACGACCATACCCGCCAGGTTCATGCAGAGCGTCGCAGCCGCTACACCAAAGCTGTTGAACAGCTAGCAGATGAAAAAGCAACAATCCGTATCGGAGGTATCTATACTCTAGTCAAACTTGCCGATGAGTGGCTTGAGGATAGAGCTACCCTCTCTCATGAAAATGACCGTATATCAGAAGCGCAAGCTATTGTCGATACTCTCTGTTCATATATTCGCACCCCTTTTCCTCTAGCATCAAAAAGAGAAATTCTTGAATTGGAGGAACCTCATCCAGAATATAATGGAGACTTCTTCAATGATCGCAAGTTGCTATTAGAAGAACAATGGGTCCGAAGGACTGTTTTTAATAAAATATACCACAACGCAATAAATAGTCACGGTCGAAAAAAAGAATGGGATAAACTTAGTTTCAATTTTACCGAATCGACGATCTTCTACCCTCTTAATAATATAACTTTCAAAAACCCCATATTCAAAAGAGCCATCTTCTACGGAGAAGCTAATTTCAGGAATTCTAAATTTCTTGAAGGGGTGGATTTCGATTCTGCAATTTTCTACGGGACTGCCCAATTCCAATCCACATATTTTACCGGGTACGCAAACTTCAGCCCTGCCACCTTCCACAAAAATGTAGCATTTACCCCATCAATTTTTGAAGGATATGCTGACTTCACAAAAACGCGTTTCATTGAAAATTCATATTTTGATAAAGCAAGGTTCAAAGGCCCCGCAAGTTTCAGTGAAACATACTTTGAAGGCCCTGTAGATTTTAAAGAATCTCGGTTTGAAAATACCGCAGAATTCAGAACTGCCACATTTTTTAATGAAGCAACGTTTACTAATGCATTTTTTAGTTCCTCTCCAGTATTTAGCATCCAGGAAGGCGACAGCAAGTATAACGCTAAATTCTCCTACTTAATTAATCCTGAAAATTATAAATTTAACGTTTCAAGAAATAGTCGCTATAAGATCGAGACAGAGCGAATCAAATCACCTACTGGCACGCTCTTCGACATTCCTAAAGGTTGCAATTTTGCCGTAGAGATTAAAATTAAAAATTTCCAGAGCTTCACTCACGTGAACCATTCTAAGGAGTGCACTAAGAAATTATCATCAATATGCAAGAGAATATTTACGAGAATTAAAAAGAAGGATTCATAAAACCGAAGGCCCCGCCGGCCCTACGTCGGCGGGGCCTTCACGTGTGTTTAAGGGTGACTCACTACAGGCCGCTGTGCACTATGCTGAAAAGTGACCGTTCCTCTCAAAGTAGATAGGAGAACTAGACACATGCATTTAGAACCACCAACGGGGGCCGGGCTGTTGCTTGGCGTATGCACAGTTTTAGTTGTCGTTTTCTTGTTCGTTGCACATTTCAGCAATCTCAAGCAGAAAGTGTCCCTGTTCTACTGCTGGCTTGGTGCAATCGCAGTTTTGGGCGGAGCCGCAGCTTTCTTCCTACCTATCGCAGTTAACTCAGGTTTTGCTAAAGATGATGATGGCTCAGCTCTTCGCCAGGCTCTTCTCTACACCACCGGTGGTCTTCTAGGTGTCATTACTCTTGGTGAAACTCACCGAAGGAATAACCAGGAAAAAGAGAAAAACGAGAACGACCATACCCGCCAGGTTCATGCAGAGCGCCGCAGCCGCTATGCCAAAGCTGTTGAGCAGCTCGCCAACGAAAAAGCAGCCGTCCGTCTGGGTGGTATCTATACTTTGGTGGGATTGGTCGATGAGTGGATTGCTGATGAAACTCTCACCCCAGAAAATCAGCAGAAAGAAGGCCAGGTTATTATCAACAGCCTCTGCTCTTATATCCGTTCACCTTTCTCTCTTGCTATCGACGGAAATATTATGGCTTATGACGGAATCAATTACGACATGCCCCCAGAAGATTACGAAGGAGATTATAGAGCAGACCAAGCAAAACTTATAGATGAGCAAGACACTAGAATATCAATTTTTAAAGAGATAAGTTCAAGAATAAATAATGAGATTCTCAGTAAAAATGACCAAAAACATTGGAATAATTTTTCATATAATTTTTCGCGATCAGTTATTTTTTATCCGCTTAGAAACTTATCTTTCTCGGGGGCAGATTTTTCATTTACAATATTTATTGGAGATACCGGCTTTGAATCGTCAGAGTTCCTTCGCAAGGCATCTTTTGCTGGAGGATATTTTAAAGATGAAATTGCATTTAGAAATGCATATTTTAAGGATGGGGTAGATTTTTCGCATACAAACTTTGAAGTAAGTGCAGATTTCAAGGGATTACAGTCTACAGGCTCCGTAATATTTGAACTATCAAAATTACCCTACGATACAGACTTTTCAGAATCTTATTTTCCATATAATTGTAACCATATCTGGAATTTCATACAGAGAAAAGATAAGCCTGGCGTAAAATATGGATCTACAGATCTTATCCTGCCTAATAATGAGGTAATTACCAAATATCTTCCAGCAGGGGCTCGTCTCTTCGACCCCGATTCGTGGGATGAAGAAAAACAGAAATATACTCGCGTGAGCGATCCAGCAAAACCTCTTGAAAATTCAGATACCGAGGAAGAAAAGCCCACTGAATAAGATTCATCGCTAAGAGGCCCCGCCGATCCCACGTCGGCGGGGCCTTTGCGCGCCCAGGTCAGGTAGCGGCAGCACCCGGCGGCGAGCGCATCCGCCCGTCACGTCGCCGCCCGCCAAGCCCTCACAATCACCCACCTCGCCCACCCACCCAGCACCCCACCGATACACTAGAACCATGTACCGAATCATGACTGTCTGCACCGGCAACATCTGCCGCTCCCCCGTCGGCGAATACCTCATCCGCCAGCACGCCCAAGAAGCCGGCGTGCCCGTCACCGTCACCTCCAGCGGCATCAGCAACGAAGAAGAAGGCAACCGCATCGACCCGCGCGCCGCCGCGCAGCTCACCACCCGCGGTATCGACCCGTCCGCGCACCGCGCCAGCGTCTTCACCGTCGAGGACTTCGACCGCAACGACCTCATCCTCGCCATGGACGCACCCCACTACCTGCGCCTCAAAGCCCTCGCCCGCAACGACGACGACAAAGCCAAAATCCGCATGATGCGCAGCTTCGACCCGAAGGTCACCACCACCCACCTGGACCAGCTCGGCATCTACGACCCCTGGTACGGTAGCGAACGCGACTTCGTGTACACCACCGAACTCATTGACGCCGCCGCACGCGGCCTCGTCAACCACCTCAAGCAGGAAGGCGAGGCGCAGTGAGTCAGCGTATTCCCCTGAACCAGAACCGCCGCGTCACCGGCACCGCCGAAATCCTGGAACTCTGCAAAGACATGCTGCGTCTGGAGCACGGCATCGGCAACGACTTTGACATGGATACCGCCGAATTCACCGAATTCCGTGCGCAGTTCCTTGCCGACTTCGCGCAGATCCCGCTGATTATCGGCATTGACGGCCGTAGCGGCACCGGCAAAACCAGCCTCGCCGCGCAGCTTGAGAAGGAGCTCACCGCCGCCGGGCACAGCGTGCACGTGCTGCACCTGGACGACTTCTACCCCGGCTGGGACGGCCTCTTCGACGGCGTGGAGGCGTGGGACGCGCTATCCGTGCAGCTGACCGAAGGTATTGCCGGTACCTACACCCCGTGGGATTGGGAGGCGGGCGCCCCCGGTGAGGTGCGCACCGTCGACCCGGCGGCTACGCAGGTCATCATCTGTGAGGGTGTCGGCGCGATTGCGGGCGCCTGCGAGGTGCGTATTCTCGCCACCGCCCCGGACGAGGTGCGCCACGAACGCGCCATGGCTCGTGACGGTGACACGTTCCGCCCGCACTGGGAGCGCTGGGCGGCACAGGAGGAGGCGCTGCTCGCCGAAATCCCGGAAGACTACGCGACCGTGGACTTCATCTACGACAGCGCGGCGCAGTAGCGGCCGCCTATAAGACGATAGGGCCCAATGCTTTGTGTATCTCGAAGCGTTGGGCCCTACGGCTATTCAGAGGCTGTTTTATTCAGGCACTGTTTTACTTAGGCATGGGAGCCGGGCTGGCGGATTCCATGCGGTCTTTATCCCAGTAGGTTGAGCTGTTCTCCGGCGCGTGCGTGGAGGCAGTGCCGTCTTTGCCGTTACCCGGGTTGTTAGGAGAAAGCACAGCAAAGATTACGAGCAAGACGCAAGCTATGAGCAACAGAATGCATAGCAAATATTTGTAATAGTGATTGCGCATCTGAGGATGTCCCTCCGGTCGTACCGCGTGGTATGACCAGCGTAAGTTATGCGGTTGGACCGAGCAATGCTTCTCAAGAATATTTCTCAAATATCTCTTCAGTGCAGTGGGTGCTGAGCGGCAGGCACAAACCGTTCAAGGGGCGGTGTTATCCGTAAGCGACATCAGGGTGTCCGAAGCGAAGCGAGGACGGGTGCCCCTGTAGGAGCGTGGATAACACCGCCCCTTCTGCGTACCCTCTTCACACCCTCATCGAAAAAAGGTCAAACGCTCCACTTACAAAGCCACACCCAATTCTGCTAGGGTGAAAAGGTTGTGCCTCCAGCCCGCGCAAGCTCATCCCCAGGGGCGGTGCCACCGCATCCACGTCGTGTAGAGCCGCAGGCGCCGTTGCACGCGCATCACGCAGAAAGAAAAACTAAAGCTAATGTCTTCGAAGTCGTTTAAGACCTCCTTCGGGCTATCGCCCATTTTTATTGTTGTTCTGGCGCTGCTGACCGCTATCGCACCGCTGGCTACGGACATGTACCTGGCGGCGCTGCCCGCAGTCGCTGAGAGTCTGAACACCACCAGCACGAACGCCTCGTTGACTCTGAGCGCGTTCATGGTGGGTATGGCGCTCGGCCAGCTGGTTGTTGGCCCGCTGTCTGATAAGACGGGCCGCCGCAAGCCGCTGCTGATTGGTGCGGTGGTTTGCTTTATTGCGACGGTGGCGTGTGGTTTCGCACCGAATATTGAGCTGCTGATTTTTGCGCGTTTCTTGATGGGTTTCACCGGCTCGATTGGTGCGGTGCTGGCGCGTTCCATGGTGGCTGATACGACTGAGGGCCTGGCGACCGCTAAGCTCATGGGCGTCATGATGATGATTAACGGCTTCGCGCCGGTGCTTGCGCCGCTGTTTGGTGGCTGGGTGCTGTCGTGGGGTAATTGGCGCGATATTTTCCATGTGCTTGGCGTGGTGACCGCAATCATGATGCTCGGCGTGCTCTTCGTAATCAAGGAGACCCTGCCGGTGGAGGAACGCTACCAAGGCACCGCCCTGAGCGTGTACTCTGAGCTGCCGAAGGTCTTCAAGATTCGCCGCTACCTGGGTTTCATGCTGACGATGTGCTTCGCGTTTGGTGCGCTGTTCTCGTATATTTCCGGTTCGACGTTTGTGTTGCAGAAGATTCTGGGCTTGTCCGAGACTGAGTTCACGATTGTGTTCGGTGTGAACTCGTTCGGCATTGTGCTGTTCAGCGCGATTGCGACGAAGCTGGTTGGTCGTGTGGCGCAGCGCCGCATTGTGAACGTCGGCGTGGTTAGCCTGCTCGTGGTGTCTTCGCTGCTGATGGTCAGCTTCTTGATGGGTATTTCGCTGGTGCCGACGCTGATTCTGCTGTTCCTGCTGACTTGTTCGTGCGGTCTGATTTTCGGTAATGCTTCGGCGTTGGCGTTGAACGAGGTGCGCCACATGGCGGGTAGTGCGTCGGCGGTGATGGGTACGGTTCAGGCTCTGCTGGGTGCTGTTGCGGCGCCGCTGGTGTCGATTGCTGGTGAGCATGAGTACCTGCCGATGGGCTTCTCCATTCTGGGTTTCGCGGTCCTGACGGCGCTGGTGCTGTGGACTACGCCGCGTAAGGATTCGGACTACTCGGCGGACGGTAAGAGCCACGGCGCGCCGGCTGGTCACTAGCCGTTTACAAGTACATATCTGTGCGCATGCCCGGGAGGGGCGGTGTTATCCGTAAGCGACATCAGGGTGTCCGAAGCGAAGCGAGGACGGGTGCCCCTGTAGGAGCATGGATAACACCGTCCCTTCTGCGTATCTTCCCTCGCCGGTTAGGGATGCGAACGTACAATAAAACTATGTCTAGTACCGTAATTCTTCTGAACGAGCAGAACCCGCAGGGCATCTTCGTTGACCCGTCCGTGCCCCTCATCAGCGTTGATGATCAGGGCTTCACCCGCGGCGACGGCGTCTTCGAGACCATGCTGTCCGTGAACCGTCGCGTGCGTAAGCTCGGCATGCACCTGTCCCGCCTCGAATCGTCGGCGCGCATGCTGGATTTGCCTGACCCGGAACCCGAGATTCTGCGTTCGGCGGTGGAGCACCTGATGCGTGAGGCGACCGCCGGTGCCGAGACTGCGCTGGGTGAAGAGCACATTGTGAAGATTATTATTTCGCGCGGCCCCACCCAGGCGGTGACTTCTATGCAGCCGGGCCCGTACACGCTGATTATGGCGTCGCCGGTGCCCGCCTCCATCGTGAAGCGCCGCACCGAGGGTGTGAAGGCGATGCTGCTGCCGCGTGGCCACGAGCCGATGGATAACAGCGCCTACCCGTGGCTGCTGGCGGGCGCGAAGACCCTCTCTTACGCGGTGAATATGGCGGTTCTGCGGTATGTGCAGGAGCGCGGCGCGGATGACGCAATCTTCATCACCGACGAGCGTCGCGTGCTGGAGGGTGCCACTTCTTCGGTGCTGGTCGCCAAGATTGAGGACGGCAAGAAGGTGCTGTACACGCCTGAGCCGAGCCACGGCATCCTCCCCGGCACTACGCAGGGTGCGGTGTTCGAGGCGGCACGCCAGGCCGGTTGGGAGCTGGGCTTCGGCCCGCTCTACCCGCAGGATTTGTTTGAGTCGGACGGCGTGTGGTTGGCGTCGTCGGTGCGTCTGATTGCGCCGGTGACTCATCTGAACGGTACGGCGCTGGCGCATGACCCGGAGCTGACCGCCACACTGTTGAACTACCTGGCGCAGCAGAGCTAAACGCGTACAAGAAGGGACGGTATTATCCGAGCGAGGATAATGCCGTCCCTTTGTGCTGTCTGCAGACTGAACGCGGAGGTGCCTGTACCTTCCTGAAGCGACATCAGGGTGCCCGAAGCGAAGCGAGGGCGGGTTCCCTGT
>NZ_CALJRY010000142.1 GCF_937976295.1 uncultured Rothia sp.
TCCCCGCACCGATTATGGTTGATGTCCGTCGCCGCAAGCTTGCAATTATTGCTATGAACGTTTCGGTTCTTGCAGCTGCTCTCTCCTGGTTGCTGGTGCTCTTCTCTGTGATGTATTCCGCCGCCGCTGTGCCGTGGGCTCTGGGCGTTGCTATCGTGCTGACTGTGATTGGCGCCTACGCACTGTACCGCTACTACTCCAAGTACTCGCATGTGCTCCCGAACGAGGACCCGGATGCGCACGATGTGCTCGGCCACGACCTGCATTCAACCCACCTGCCGCACCTGCACCACACGGAGGGCAACGCTGACGGAGCAGCCGCTAAGTAGCAGGCTTCTCTTCCGCTAGACAACATAAATGTGCCGCCTCACCGGTATCAGTGAGGCGGCACATCTACATTAAAATCGCGGTTCAGAGTCCAAATCAACGATTATTTCTCAATGGTTGATTCAGCACTTCGACGCGCTGCAGCTTCGGCTCTGGCTAGTTCTGCCTTTTTGTTCTTTTGGACTATCAGAGCGTTATATTTCCAGCCGGGGATTCGTTCAACAAGCCATCCTACCCAGATGAGCGCCGCGGTAATGAGAGCGACAGGAATCAGAAAAATGAGGACTCTCGGGTCGCGGGTGTGGTCTGAGCTCAGCACGGTGGCCTCCCACAGCAGAAGGATTGGTGCCGCCATGGAAGGCATCACTATAAAAAGAATCAAGGCATAGTAATCGCCCAACTTACCCCACGGATTAAACCTATTCATACGAGCTTGGGTAACGGCTCTGTCCAGGCGTTTGTATTCCTCTAAGGTTTCGCCGTCTAGAAGCGAAGCATCAGGAATCTTGGCGATAACGTACTTGACGGCTTCCAAATCTGAGGGCGAGCAAATATAGATATGCCCCTGGGACATAACGGTATATTCTTTCGCAATGTTGAGGCACGCCTGAGCGTAACGGTTATTGAGCTCTCGGCTCTCCGGGTTTTCCTTGAGTTGCCGGCGGAGGTCTTTCAGGTCTTCCATGTTTCTCCTTGCAATTTCAGTCGTCGTCGACCCCATCGTTGAGGCGCGAGAAACACAGGTCATCTCCCACTCGGTGCGGAGTGGAGAAGCCGGAGTGTTGAATTGCGGTGTATCGGTGTGTACTTCACAGAATGCCAGTTCTTCGGGCTCAATCAAAATCGCCGGGCATCCTGAGATATTTCAACGGCGGTGCATAACATCTCATATATAGCGGTCAGTTATAGACAAAACCCGCTGCGGGTACGGTACGGAGGCGCCCCTCCCCTATGATGGTTGAAAGGGATATTTGCCCCTAATACCATCTGCAGTACACGCCCACGAGCCAATGAGGAAGAGCATGACCAAAGCGACCGATTTGCCGCAGCCGCCGAAAGCTCTCGCGCGCTGGTACACTCGCTACTCGAGTCCCATCGGCGTGCTCTACCTTACCGCCCATGCGGATGCGATTGTCGGCATCTGGTACGAGGATCAGGCGCATTTTCCGCTCCCCCATGAGCTCGGTGGGCTCATCGAGAATCCCGGTGCCTACCTGAGGGAGCACGGCACAGCAGAAGATGATGAGCCTGCCGGAGAGTATGCTGCGGCGCAGTTGCTGTCTCTCGCTGAGGCGGAGCTCTCTGAGTACTTTGAGCGCAAGCGCACTTCTTTTACCGTGCCGCTAGATCCTGAGGGCACCGATTTTCAGCTCATTGTGTGGGAGCACCTGAAGACTGTTCCAGCCGGGTACACCACCACATACGGCGAGATTTCGCGTGCGGTTGGCCCGGGTGCCCCGGCGCAGGCTGTGGGCCAGGCGGTCGGCCGCAATAAGGTTTCTATTATGATTCCGTGCCACCGCGTTATTGGTGCTGACGGCAGTCTGACCGGCTACGCTGGCGGGGTTGAGCGCAAGCAGTTCCTTCTCGACCTGGAGGAGCCGGAAGAGGTGCGGGAGGCGCGGCTCTTCTAGCGCCTGCCGGCTAGCAGCGTCTGCCGGCTAGCCTTCGAGGCTCATGACAGGGGTGGGGTATGCGCCGGGTGAGGTATGCGTCGGGTGCGTACCCCACCTTTTTCGCACCTGTTTTCGGTTTTATTGCCCCGCGACACAACACGCAATCGAATATAGTTGCGATTTAATCAGGTTGGAGTTAATGTTTAAGTAGAACATGCTTCCGAAATTCTCGGATCAGCTCAGCATTCTCAGAGAGGAGAAACCGTGACCTCGCAACCTAATATTCCCGCCAAA
>NZ_CALJRY010000143.1 GCF_937976295.1 uncultured Rothia sp.
GGCTGTTTCTGCTGCGATGGCGGTTAGCCCGGAGGGTGAAAAGCTCTTCTAGGCGTGCCGTTCACGGTCTTTCGACCCTAGGTTGATCGGCCCTAGGCTGATAACGAAGCCGGGGGTGAAGCCCGGCAAATATCCCGCAAATATAACGCGCAGAAAGGCCCCGGTACTGATGTACCGGGGCCTTATCTGTATGTGCAATCCGCACCGTGGTGCCTGCGTCAGAGGCTTTTAGAGGCGAACCACCTCATCGCAGCGGGCAATATCCTCGGGACGGTGCGACACCAGAACCGTAGCCACGGAGCTGGAGCGGGTCGCCGCATCCAAGTCAGCCATCAGCGCGCGGGCGGACTCAGCGTCCAGGTGCGCGGTCGGCTCATCCAGCAGCAGCACCGGCGAGTTCACCAGCAGGGCACGAGCCACCGCCAGACGCTGACGCTGACCACCGGAGAGGAAGGAACCGCCAGCACCCACCGGGGTGCGCAGGCCCTGAGGCAGAGCGTCAAACCACTCGCCCAGACCCACACGGCGCAGAACCTCAATCAGCTCTTCCTCGCTCGGGCGATCCGAACGGTCACGAGCCAGCATCAGGTTACCCTCAAGGGTCGACTCGAAGATGTGAGCCGCCTGCGGGCACCACGCCGCGTAGCCGCGCAGCTGCTCACCCTCCAGGACCTCACCGGAAGCCAGCACGCGGCCGGACTCCAGCGGCAAGAAGCCCAGAACGGTTGCCAGCACCGTAGACTTACCGGAGCCGGAGGGGCCGGTCACCGCAGTCCAGGAGCCCGCGCGGGCGTTCATGTTCAGGTCGGTGAAGACCGGGTGGTCCATGCCGGGCCAGCGGGCGGTGGCATCCTGCAGGCTCAGGGCGGGGGCAGTGACGTTCACGCCGAGCTCCTGCGGGGTTCCGCAGCTGACCAGGGTGGGTTCGCCGGGCTTCGGCGGGCGCGGTGCGCCAGCCTTAGAACCAGCCTTAGCGCCAGACTTAGAATCCGCCTTAGCGCCAGCCGCAGATTCGGGGCGGTCAAAGCGGTGGGCACGCTGACGGTCAGCTTCCAGCAACTCCGCCATCTCGGCCTCCGCGCGGGCACGCAGACGCTCAGCGCGACGCGGCAGAACGTGGGTGTCCACCTCAGCCTCGGTCGGCACGGAACGCTTCAGGGTCGAGGTGGCAACAATACCCTCCAGGGATACGTCACGCACGCTCGGGGCAATGGTTGCGAGCAGGCGGCTGAACGCGGGCCAGGAGCGGACCGCCTCAACATGGGCCAGGGAGCTTTCCAGCATGCCGGTGCACAGCAGCACCACGATCGCCGCTTCGGGGGCACGCACAGTGCCGTCAACAGCCAGCGGGTACGCAATGATGGCGCTCGCCAGAGCCGCGCCGAACCAGCTGAGGGTCACGAGGGTACGACCCACGCCCTGAGCAGTCGAGCCCTTCTGCAGGGCGGACAGGTTCTCAGCGTCCAGGGCGCTGTTAGCCTTCTCGGCGGTGGTTGCCACGCCGTTAGCACGCAGGTCCTCAGCCGCCGAAAGCATGCCGGTACCCAGGCGCAGCATCTGCGCGGTGGAGCGGCGAGCCAGCGCCTCCGCACGGGCATCGGCGCGCAGCACAATCCACGGAGCCACAAAAGTGCTGACCAGCACCGCAAGCAGGACCGGAATCAGAGCCTGCGGCAGGATGCACGCGGTCGTAATCAGCGCCGCGGTCATGACCAGCAGGTGCGCGGCCGGCGGAATAATAACGCGCGGCACGCCGTCACGCAGCTCATCAATACCGCCCACGAGGCGTTCGAGCAGCGCGTCACCGCGAAGCAGGGCACGCACGCTGCTCACGCTCTGCCATGCGCCAACCCAGGCGCGCAGACGCAGAATATTCGCGGCGGCAAGAACCTTCGAGTGGGTCATCAGACGCTCAGCGTAGCGGGCGCAGGCACGGCCCAGACCGAAGAAACGCACGCCCACAATGGCGACCATCAGGTACATCATTGCCGGGCCCTCGGCGGCGCGAACAATCAGCCAGCCGGACAGCGCGGTCAGTGCCGCAGCCATCAGGGACGTAATCGCAGCCATAATCACCGGGCCGGTTGCGGCGCGAACACCAATACCGGTCAGTTCCTTCAGGGTGCGCAGGCTTGCGAACAGGCCTGCAGGTTCGGCGTCCTGAACCTCGGTAGCTGCGGAGGCGCCCGCCGGGGCGGTGCTTTCAGCCTCGTACTCTGCCCGGTCAGCCAGCAGGTGCGCAGGAGCTTCAGCGGGAACCGCAACGCGGGCGGTGTTCGCCTCGGCGGTCCAGGTGTAGCCCCGAGCGGTCTGCACGGCACGAACGAGGGTGTCGCAACCAGCGGCGAGCTCCTGCTCGTGGGTCACAATCAGCACGGTTGCGCCAAGTTCCGCCAGGCGGTGCAGGGCGCGGGTCACCAGGTATGCCGAGTAGGCGTCCAGGTGCGCGGTCGGCTCATCCACCAGGACGGTCAGCACGGTCTGCTCACCGCCAGCACGGTAGATAGCCTCGGCACGAGCCAGGGTGCGTGCCACGGCGAGGCGGCGCGCCTGACCCGCGCTGAGGGCACCGGGTTCAAGGGCGGTGAGCTTCTCCATGCCCAGCTGAGCCAGCGGGCCAACCAGCAGCGCGGACTCGGCATCGGTGACGGACAGCTTCTTGGAGTCCATCGCTTCACCGAGCAGAGCGGCGGCACGCTCGCGCTCCGCCTCGGTGGCGCTGAGCGCGTAGAGAGCCATTTCGGTCTGCACGGTGGGTGCGGTGAAGACCGGCGACTGCGGAATGACCAGGGTGGTTCCCAGACCACGCACGCTACCGGTCAGGTGCACGGGTTCCTGCGAGCCGGTGGGCACCAGACCCTCACGCACGGCACCGGAGAACACGTTCAGCAGGGTGGACTTACCGCAGCCGGACTCACCCATCACGCCGATCACCGCGCCGCGCTCACCCTGGGCGGTAGCAACGCGACGGTCCAGGTTCAGGGACAGGTTAGTCAGCACGGCAGGACGCGCCGGGTAGCTCACCGACAGGTCCTTAACCTCAATGGTGGAAGGCTGAGCCTTATCCTGCGTTGCCGAATCCTGTGCAGCCGAGTCCGCGGCGGCGGCGGGCAGGGGCGCATCAATAATCTTCTGGGCGCTACGCAGGGCGGCAACGCCGTCCTCCGACTGGTGGTAGGCGGCACCCACATCACGCAGCGGCTGGTAGCACTCGGGAGCCAGCAACAGCACAAGAATTGCGGTGTCCAGGCCCAGGGTGCCGTTGACCAGGCGCACACCAATTAGCACAGCAATCAGCGCCACCGAAATGGTGGTGATGAGCTCCAGCGCCAGCGAAGACATGAAGGCGCTACGCAGGGTCTGCATGGTGCGTTCGCGGTAACGCTGGCCGAGCGCGTTCATGGCGCGGGTCTGCGCGCGTTCACGGCCCAAACCGATAATGACGGGCAGGCCGCGCACCAGCTCCAGAATATGGTCGGAGAGACGGTGCAGTTCAGCCTGAGCTTCTGCGGTTTCGTCGCGGGTGTTCTTACCAATCAGGATCATGAACACCGGAATGAGCGGCAGGGTGCACGCCAGCACCATGGCACTCATCCAGTCCAGGGATGCCACAACGACCCAGAGCATGAACGGCACAATCGCGGTGGAAACGAACGCGGTCAGGGTCTTGGTGTAGTAGTCGTCCAGGGCGTTCAGGCCGCGGGAAAGCAGCACAGCGGTCGCGCCGGTACCCTCGGGGGTGTCTGCGCCACCGGTGGCGAGCACGCGCTTGAGCAGGGCGGAACGAATCTGAGACTTCGCTCCGGAGGCGGCACGCTGCGCGCTCACAGCCAGCAGGTAGTCGGTACCCGAGCGGACGAGTAGCGCAATGACGGCGACCGCAATCAGGCCGGGGGTAATGGTGTCTGCGTCACCGAAGATACCGCCGAGGCCGAGTAGCCAGCCGCCGTGCGCCTCCAGCTGAGCCTGAGCGGAGCCCGAGAACTCGATGTAGGCGCGGTACACGTCCGGGGCACTAGTCTCTTTGAGGCGCGCGTGCTCGGCGGCAACAGCGGCGAAACCTGCGTGTGCCGCGCGGGCGATAATCACAGCCAGGGCGGCACTGAAAAGCACCGTTGCGAGGGTGTGCACGGCGGTGATGATGCCGAACGTGCTGAGGGTTTTACGGGCGTCAGGGCCCAGGGGCGGGCGACGGTCAGCGCGGTCGTTGCGCTTTCCTTCGGTCACCTCTGGTGCCTCAGTGTTCTGATGTTTGTCAGCATGACGCGGTGTGTGCGTTCGACTCACGTGTTGTCCTTTGACCTAGTCTTCTGCTGTTTTACCTCCCACCAGTTTAAGGCTTGGGCTATCTAATACCTATTTGACCAGTCAGATTTCAGCTAATTGGCTGGTTCCCCAGCATCATCTCTAGCCGCGCATCGCGTCAGCGGGGCTCTTGCGGGACGCCACCCACGCCGGGTACGCCGAAGACACCAGGCCGGTGAGGGCGCCTACCCCCACGCCGAGCACCACGAATCCCGGGGAGAGAATCGCCTGCCAGCCCTGCACGAGCGAAAGAATAATGGTCGCAATCATGCCGGCGCAGGCGCCGATGGAGCCGCCGAGCACACCGAGCATGACGCCCTCCATGAGGAAGATGCGGGCAATCAGCCATTTGCTCGATCCGATAGCGCGCCGTAGCGCAATTTCTGCGGTGCGCGATTGCACGGACAGGTACATGGCGGTTGCCGCCGAGAGGGAGGCGAGCACCAGCAGAATACCGGAGAGCACACCCACGTACAGACCCAGATCCGATGCGATAGACGCGCGCAGGCTCTGCAGGTCGGAGGGGGTTTCCACGTTGATCTGGCTGGGTTCAGCGGGCTTGAGGGCCAGCGGAATGGCCTTGGCGACCGCCTTGCCGTAGCCCCGTTCGGTTTCGGCAATGTAGGTCACCTGGCCGCGTCCGGTGCGCTGAAGTGTGCCCGGCGAGACAATGACCGAGTTCCTGAATTCGTAGCCGCTATTGCCGGGGTCGAAGAGGCCGATGACAGGCATCAGCTGGCCATCCACCCAGATGCTCACACCGGGTGCTACCTGCGGCAGCCCACCGAGTTTAATGCCGTAATCGACGGTGGGCAGCTCGCCGGGCCTGGGCTCGGTTGTGGCGTTATCTGCCGCCTTATCTTCGGGAATAATGCCGAGGGCGCGGGCAGCAGAAACCGACACGATAGCGCCCGAGAGCTGCTCGGCACGCTCACGGTCGGCAACGTTCTCCTGGGTGAGGGTCGAGTTCATCTGTTCGAGCGCACGCAGGGTTTCGGGGTTCATGCGGGCACCGATTTGCTCGAGCCTGGTCTTCGAGGTGGAGCTGAGGCCAATCGCCGTTTTGGGTTCGTCCTCGTAGGGGCTGAACCGGGTGATTCGCACGTCGGCGGGTGCCACGCTACTGACGAATCCGGTGTTCTTCACGTAGTCCAGCGCGCTAATGCGGTCGGCTACATTCTGCGCGGATTCGCCCTGCCGGTAGGTTCCGAGCATATTCTGGTCATTGTCCCGGTCGCTGATGTAGAGCGTGGATTGTTCGGAGCCGAGCAGACGCTGATTCACCTGGTAGCTGGCGGATTCACTCATGCCGGAGGCGCTGATGAGTCCGCCCACGCCCAGCGCGAAGGACAGGCCCAGCAACAGGGTGCGTAGCGGTCGTGAGGTGAGCGCGGAGATTGCCTCGATGCTGTCGTCGGTGAGGAAGCTTCCGCGGCGGTGCGCGGCGGGCTTCTCCCCCGGCGCGAGGCTGGCGGGAGCATCAACCGGGGTATCCGTTGTAGCCGGCACAGCCTCGGCAACCGGCCCCTCAGCGACCGGCACCGTAGCCAAATCGGCGCGGCTCTGCTCGTGCAGCTGCCCATCCTCAATGCGGATCACGCGGCGGGCGGCGGCGGCAACCTCCGGGTCGTGGGTAATCACCAGCACGGTACAGCCGGTCGCATTAATGCGCTGCAGAATCTCAATAACCTTGGCGCTATTGTGGCTGTCCAGGTTGCCGGTGGGCTCGTCGGCAAGAATCAGCGGCGGGCGCGTGGCGAGGGCGCGGGCAATGGCGCAACGCTGCTTTTCGCCGCCGGACAGGTACCGGGTGCGGATGCTGGCACGGTCGCTCAACCCCAGAAATTCTAGGGTTTCTTCGGTGCGTTGCAGGCGCTCGCCGTAGGGTACGCCCTGCACACGCAGGCCCATGGAGGCGTTGGTCGTGCTGGTTTCGTCCAGCAGCATGTTTGAGGATTGGAAGATGAAGCCGAGGTGGTCTCGGCGCATTTCGTCGCGTTCTCTGTCGCTGAGTCCTTCCGTGTTTTTGCCGAAGAGGCTGTACGTTCCGCTGGTGGGAGTGTCGAGCAGACCAATGGCGTTGAGCAGGGTGGATTTACCGGATCCGGAGGGGCCGATAATGGCGAGGAATTCGCCGCGTTCGACCACCAGGTCGAGGTGGTCGAGGACGGGTCGGTCGCTCCCCTCAAAGATGCGGGTAATGCCGTGCATTTCGATAGCGGGCGCGGTATCGAGCCCGGCGGCTTCTCCCCTACCCTGCGGGGCTGTCATGCCGTCGGGGGCTCGCTCGGGGATTCCATGATGGCGGCTCATGAGACAAGCACCTTCTGTCCCGTGCTGAGGTTCGCGTTGATTGCGGCGTATCCGCCGGCGGTGCGTAGAACCTCAACGTTGACTCGTTCGGTGGCGGGCGCATCCTTGCTGGTTGAGGTGGAGCTACCGTCCTTTTCAACAAGCACATAGGTGCCCTGGGAGTCCTGGCGTACCGCGGTGGTGGGCACGGCGAGGGTGGTTGAGGTGTTGCCCTTGCTGGTGATGGAGGCGCTCTGGCCCGGAGTGAGCTTGCTCGGGTCGTCGGCGCTGAATCGCACGCTCTTCGCCGCACCCTTGGAGGGGTCGTTCTGCAGCTCACCAATGCTGGTGATGGTACCTTCCACGCTGCCGGTGGAGGTGCGCAGGCTAACGCGGTCGCCCACCTTGAGCTTGTTGGCGACGGCGAGTTCAACGCTGGATTCCACGTAGGGTTCGCTGGTTTCTACGCTCGCGATGGGGTTGCCGTCGCTGATGAGCTGGCCGACCGCCGCAACGGCGGTGACGGTGTGGCTGCCGCCGGGCAGAATCGCGTAGTTGCTTCGGGCAATGGTGGTGACCCCCTCGCTGGGCACGCCGGTCAGGTGTGCGCGGTGCAGGCGCGTGACGGCGTCGAGGGTGTCTTCGGTGACGGTGCCGCTCTGCACGGTGGAGTACCCGGCGGAGTTCAGCGCCTTCTGGAAGGCGAGCACGTCGTCGCCGTTATCGCCCAGGTGCAGGTCGCGGTACAGCGGTAGCGGCCCGTCCAGCACGAAGACGGGGTCGGCGCCAATGATGCCGATGAAGTCACCGGCCTTGAGCACGTTACCGGGCTTCTGGTTCTGGTAGACGAGCACCGGCTCACCGTTGGTGCGCGCGCTAATCGGGGCGGTCTCCCCAGCCTTGGTGGTTCCGGCAATGGCGAGGCCCTCGCTGACGGTACGTTCTTCAACCTTCGCCCAGACCGGAATCACGGTTTTCGCCTGCACGGCCGGGTCGGGGCCCGTGGCGGCGTAGCGGGTGCCCAGATAGAAGGACAGCATGAGCGAACCGATGGCGAGAATAGCCAGCAGCAGGAGCACGCGGGGTCGGGCGATGCGCTCGCTGAAGCGGTGCCCGCTGTTTTGGTTCTGTGAGTGAGTCGTCATGGCGGTGTCTTTCTGTTCTTTACGCCGTAGTATGCTGTCTCGAGTTACTGATGCTCCAGAACGTACTGCTTGAACTTCTCGTCGCGGTCACGGTCGGCTTGGCGTTCCTGTTCAAGCTGTGACTGGTGCTTGCGGATGAGCGGCATCTGGTACTGTGCTTCCAAGTCGTAGAGCTGCTTGCTCATGCCGACCTGCTGGTTACATTCGGCCTGGATGGTGGCGATGCGAATCTCCTCTTCGGAGGCGGGCTCGTTGAAACCGCCGTTCTTGCTCAGCTGCTCAGCCAGCGGGGTTTCCTCGGCGACGGAGCCTGCCGAACGCGGGGTGAGGCCACGATCAGAAACGCACTGCTTCCACTTCTCTTCGAGCTCCTTGTGCAGGTCGCTACCGTAAACGGCATTGCCCGCCTCGGTGGAGATACGAATGTACGTGGCCTGCTCTTCCTTCTCGGGCCTCTTACCTTCGGGCACCGCGGCGTCCAGGGTCTCGCGGGCCTTGG
>NZ_CALJRY010000144.1 GCF_937976295.1 uncultured Rothia sp.
GGTTAAAGACCCACGGCGAAGACACTAACCTATCGAAAACCTCGGTCTAAAAAGCAGGCAGCCCCGGATGCGCCAGATTGATGGGCGGGAGCCGGTTATGGTTTAGCTTTTTCGGTAATGGGTTAGTGACTTCAGGCTGGGGTTTTACCCATTACCAAAGACGCTAAGTCATGACCGAAATCGCTAAGTCATGACCGAATTTTCACCTGTGTGGAGGCGCCGCGTATGCAGAATTTGTGCCATGGTTTAGTGTCTTCTGCCATGGTTTTTAACTACGACCAAAGACACTAACCTATCGAAAACCTCGGCCTAAAAAGCAGGCGGCCCTGAACGTTCAAACATTCGAGGCCGCCTGCTGTGGTTATCTATATATTGGGTTGGATCTGGTTTACATATCAGGCCAGTCGCGGTGCAACGAATACTCTGTATCCCCGTCACCATTGTCGTTCAGGTGCCAGCGCTGGCCGGTGCGGATGTCGGCCTTGCGCAGGCGCGGGTTCGGATTATCCTTCTTACCCATAGTGGGATCGTTCTTGCAGCCCCAACGAGTGTCGTCGTAGCTGCAGTCACCTGCTACGCGGCCCACATCAACCCACCACACACGCACCAGTAGCGGGTCACTGGTCGCCTGCGGGGTCACCATCATCATCTGCCACGGGCCGCCGTCCACACGGAAACGAGCCGTGTAATGCACGGTCGCGTACGCGTGGAAGTTACCAGAACGCTGGTAGGCGTAGCTGGTATCCGTTTGACGCGGACGCTCACGAGGGTAGGTGGTCACGGGCCGACCAGCCGTGTAGTTGGTTGCCTGGTCACCGTTGCCGTACTCGATGACATAGGAGGAGGGCATGAGCTCAATTTCGACGTGTCCGGCGAGCATGTCTGCTTCGAGGCGGTAGGGGCCTCCGTCGTCGACGTAGAAGTTGATCTGGTCGCCCTTGTAGACGTTGGGGTCGCCTTCTGCCCTACCAGTGCCTGCGGGGTTGTTATAGGACTGGTGGAGGGTTGGCTTGCCTGGCTCTAGCGACTGGGCGGCCTCAATGATTTGCGCCATCATTTGCTCCCAGGTGGGGCCGTCGTTTGCCTTGGATTTAGTGTCCTGAACAGCTTTGATGTCTGAGGGGATGCAGCTGGCGCTACTGGGGCTGTTCAGTCCCATTGCTGGGCGACCGCGGTCCATGAATCCTGCATCAGTTTCCGGGCTGAGATTGGTGTGTTTATAGATACCAACCTTTCCTCCCGGGGTTACGCAGTAAAGGACACCGGGGGTATTTTTAGAAGAGTAGACGTCAAAACCATTGGGGTTGTGGCTCTTTTCCCATTCGTGGACTTTTACTTTTGCTTCCTCTACAGGAGCCGCGTCCTTTGAAGCTCGTACACTGCTTCCACCAGAAGAATTCTCACCATTTCCGTGTGTTGATGTTTTTGATGAAGAGTTAGAATCTGAATTTATAAAAATTTTCTCACAGACTTGTACTGAATTTGGGTTATTGGCTTTGCACTCAGAATATGATGCAAATTCTCCTTCAACACTGAACGCATAAGTAGAATTGGTAAGCGTTGCAAGTATAGCTAACGAGATAATTTTATTAACGGGTCTCATATTTACTCTTCCACCAAAGTAGTCGATTCGATTAGCCATGCTTTTCCGTTGTGGCGCAATTTAATATCCCACATATTATTTGCGCCCTTTTTATTATCAAAGCTTTCCCAACTACCATCAGGCTGGACGTACATAACCCGAGCCCATTCCCTATACGCGCGCCAAATGTAGGTCTCGCCATCCTCAGACCACGGCGCACCATTGGCAACAAAATTATGAACACCGTCAATAACCCAGCCGCCCTTTTCGTACAAAGAAGTCATTCGGTCTGCGAACTCAAGTTCTTCCTTGAAAGAAGGGCTAATAAACGTATTAGTGACGGAATAATCGCCCGTCTGGATTGAGTAGTTTCCATGAAGAACCCAAGCTCGAATGGTCTTTTCCAAACCAGAAATCGACTTCTCGCGGTAACCCTCTTCGGGCGCAGGAGGTTTGGGTACGTTCTGTGCAGGTCCCTGCCAATCAGCCTTACGGTACTCGCCGTCGGGGGCCTTAGATCCACCCGAGTAGCCTCGGACAGTAGACGGAGTAGCACTTGCCGAGGGAGATTCAGAAGCTACCGCAGAAGCCGAAGCGGTCTCGCTTGGTGCTGCAGATGCAGTAGCTGCCGCCTCGTTATTTGCCTGCTGGCCGCACGCTGCAAGCAGGGCGCCAAGGCCCACAAGTGCGCCGCTACCCAGCAGGGTACGGCGATTGAAAATGGTCGAATCCATAGAGAATACGCTCCTATCGTCGGTGATGG
>NZ_CALJRY010000145.1 GCF_937976295.1 uncultured Rothia sp.
CGGTTCCTGTACCGACCCCCGCCACGGTTACCCCTGCGGTGCCCAAGCCTGCTGCGCCGAAACCTGTTGCGCCCAAGCCCACCGCCTCCAAGCCCACTGCACCCAAGCCCGCAGTGCCGACTCCCGGTGCACCCTCCCCCGGTATGTTCCGCAAGTCCACGCTGACCTACCGTCCGCCGCGCATCGAAGAGTACCTGGAGGGTCTGCGTGCCCGCCAGCAGGCAGCCGAAGAAGCCGCGGAAGCCGCGCAGTCGGTAGCGGCTACCGAGCAGGCACCTGTTGACGAGTTGCCCGTGCTCAGCCAGTCGTTGCCGAGCGCGACCGCAGTCAAGCCGACCGCTCCAAAGCCTGCCGCGCCGAAACCCGGTGCACCGATGCCTGCCGCGTCCACCCCGAGCGCGCCCGCAGCAGAACCGGTAGCCGCCGCACCTCGCGCCATTACCGCCGAGGACCGCGAACGCAGCTACCGCCTGCGCCCGAGCCTGCGCGCCCGCCTCGAACGCGAAAACATCAGCGAAGAACTCGTGCTCACCATTCTGCGCGAAGGCGACGCGGAACGCATCAACGACTGGACCATTCGCTTCACGCACGACGACTACCGCGTTGACGTGAACACCGCCTCCGCGGAAGTCATCACCGTCATTGACGAATACGACGCCGACTACAACGAAGCGGCACAGGCCTCCCTGGCTCAGGGCGAATACACCTCGCTCAACGCCCTGGAACTCGAATTCAGCGAGCGCGCCCGCACCTTCTTGAAGAAGAACCCGCCGTTCGTTTTCGATCTGATGCTTCAGGCGCTGAGCAGCCCCGAGAGCGTGCGTATGGCTGAAGGTTGGACCCGCATCTACGCGGCGCAGGGTCTGGAGATCGCAATCTCGCCCGATGAGCGGACCGTTCAGGCGCTGGCGAAGACCCCGGATTTCCATGTTTTGCACGCGGAGAACCTGCGCAAGGCGCAGTTGGAAGAGCTCAGTAATACCCTGGCGAAGCAGGCAGAAAATAAGGTAGCCCCGGCAGAAAACACCACCGAGGAGGAGAAATAATGTCCGCTAAGCAGATTACCGTTCCTCTTGAGGTGTACGTTCGCCTGCAGGAGCTTGCCTCCCTCGCCGCCTATAGCTACCGCGATGAGCAGGGCTCCGAAGAGAGCACAGCTCACGATAAGCCGTGGGATTTGCTTTCCAAGGACGGCGCCTCCCTGCTCGATGAGAACGGCGCGCTCAAGCCCGAAGCGGCAGAGCTCTACTTCACCCTCCTACCGCTCATTGCCCAGGAATTCGTGGAGCAGCAGCAGGCACTCGTGGACGCATACCGTCAGGCGCCCAAGCCCGCCGCCGCACGCGCCAAAATCCGCCCCTCCAACCAGCGCCTCATTCCGCTGACCGAGGTGCCGCTGGAGAACCAGCGTATTGCCGCGCGCATCGAGAAGGAATTCTACGGTGACGTGCCGCCGCGCCGCCGCATCTACGGTGTGCTCCCCGGCGTGATGGATTACATGATGCGCCACGGGCTCACCTACGAGCTGCTTCTGGACATCATCGAATCCCCCGCAAGCACGGTGGTTCAAGAAAGCGCGCAAGAGAACCGCTACGGCCGCGAAGTCACCCTCTACACGCACGAAGAGGAAGGCTACCAGGTGGTGCTCAACCCCCTGACCGCCGAAGTGCTCGCGCTACGCCCGCTGCAGGCTCTCGCCGGAGGCTACCAGCTCTCCCCCGAGGCTCAGGCACAGCTCAAGTCGCTCGGACTGACCGGCGAGTACATCGCCCGCATCCTCGATGAGGCCGAGGACCGCCGCCCGATTCCCGGCAGTAGCCGCACCGTGTACTCGCTCAACGGCTACCAGGTGGAGTTCTCGCACTCCGACCAGCAGGTGATTCGTATTAGTCGCGGCACCGCGCCCAGCCGTAACCCCTTCGAGTCGCAGCCGAGGATGAGCGGCACGAAGAGGCAGCGCGGCCGTAAGATCCCGCACGATGTGGACGCGTTCGTGCAGCTGTTGCAGGAGCACGGCTTCACCATCACCATGGGCGGTAAGCACTACGATATTCGCCACGAGAAGCTGGCTCCGGGTCAGAAGGCGGTCACCTCCGTGACCCCCTCGGATTCGCAGCGCTGGCACCTGAACTCGGCACGCCAGATCCGCAATACTTTCGGTATCGACCTGCGCTACGCCGATCCGCGTGATAGCGTGCGCGGTATTGTGCGCGGCCCCGGAGGAAGCGTCCAGAATGCCGATAACCACAGCGCAGAAAAGCAGGACGCCGAGAAGACTGCAGAGAAGGAATCAGAGTAGGTCTTCGTCACCGTTAAAGCGCACCCGCGCGCCGGTTCTTTATACTGCCCCCAGCATGTCTTTGCATCTGGGGGCAGTATTCATTGGCGCTGATATCCCGCATTGTCAGGGCAATACGGGGTAGACTGGGGGCAATACAGACATGCTATTCAGCATAAAAATTAATATGCGTTCCCGTGATATGCGTGACGGTAGGGTTAGGGATGCACCACAAAGTACGGTGAATAACAGCCCCTACCTCTACAATAGAAACGCATCACTACAGAAGAAGGAGAACGCATGGGCGTAACGATTAAGGTCACTGACGAAGCAGGCGAAAACTACGACATTCAGTGGGAAGACCACCACACCCTCCTGGAAGCCCTCCAGGCTAACGGCGTGCCGGTCCTCGCAACCTGCGGCGGTAACGCATCCTGCGCTACCTGCCACGGCTTCATCGACCCCGAGCACTTCGCAGCTTCCGGTGAACGCACCGAAGCTGAGCAGGATCTGCTCGACATGGTTGACGATGTTGCTAACGAGTACTCCCGCCTGTGCTGCCAGGTCGAGTACGCCCCCGGTATGGACGGAGCAGAAATCCAAATGCAGGCGGCGATGTAATCATGTTTAAATCGGCTCAGGTACTCGCATCAACCACCCTCCTCTGTTGCGTGCTCGCGCTCAGTGGATGCGGCGCGTCCCAGGCCGGTCAGGAAGCTGAAGGCACCTCGGCACAGCCGAGTGCTTCAGCTTCGGTCAAGCCCGGTACGATTCGAGTAGCCTCCGACGGGGCTACCCCTTCGGTGAGCCCGGGCTCCATTACCGTGGTGAACTCCCCCGATGCGGAGCACCACGACTCTTCCTCTGAGCACTCCGAGTCTTCTTCCCACACCGAGACTCACGAGTCGAAGCAGAACTCTGACTCTCATTCTTCTGAGTCCTCCCGCGAGGGTTCAGATCAGAACAAGTCAGACGACTCTGCAGATTCTCAGCAGGATTCCCAGAAGAACTCAAACTCGTCTTCGCAGTCGGGTTCCAACTCTTCGGGTAGCTCCTCGAACTCCTCCGGTTCTTCGGGCTCGTCGAATTCTTCCAATTCCTCGAACTCCTCAGAAAACTCCTCTAGCTCCTCCAGCAGCACTGTTGCTGAGGGCCCGACCCAGTGCGATCTGGATGACCTAAACATTTCGGTTGCCGTGGGAGAAGGATCCCCCGGCGCCCGAAACTACACCCTGTACTTCCAGAACTCCTCGGACTCTTCCTGCACCCTGCGCGGCTACCCTCGCGTGGTGCATGCGGGTCCTTCGGGAACCTGGGTTGGTCGTGAGGCTTCCGCCTCTGCCGAGTACATGAACTCTGCGGGCGTGACCCTTAACCCCGGCGATAGCACCACCGCGGTACTGCGTTCGGTGTATCCGGCACGCTTCGGCGATGATTGCGGTAGCCGCCCGGTTCAGGGCTTCCTGGTGGGTCTTCCCTCAGGTTCCGGTGGCGTGATTGTTCCACTGGATACGACCGCTTGTTCCTCGTCTGTTCCGCAGCTGTCGGTGGGTCAGTTTGGTGCCCGCTAAAGCGGCGTTGCAGATGTGAATACGCAGATATGAATACTCTGGCGCCTCTTGTGCACATATAGTTCACTTGTGCACAAATAGTTCAAGGGCGGTTCCCCGCGATGGGGAACCGCCCTTGAACTATTTTTAAACCTAGGGTTTAGCTATACCGTATCCGCATGCCCTTAGAGGGAGCGGGTGATGTCCTCGTAGCTGAAGCGTGCACCGCGCGGGTACTCGGGAGCCTCGCCGTGGCCGAGGTTGACGACCAGGAAGGGGATCTCTGCGTTGTCCGCGAAGAATTCCTTCTTGATGCCGGCGAAGTCTGCGCCGGTCATGGGGCCAGCGTCCAGGCCGAGGGCACGGATTGCGGTGATGAAGTAGCCTGCCTGCAGGTGAGCGCTCAGCTCACCTGCGGGGGTGGCAAGCTCCTCGGTGGTGAAGAAGCCCTTGATGAAGTCGGCAGCGTAGGGGTTGAAGGTGTCAACGTGCTCTGCCCAGTTCGCGTCTGCGGAGAGAACCGCGGTCACCGGTGCCGCCTGGGTCTTTTCCTTGTTACCGTCTGCCATGTGTGCGACGAGGCGCTCGCGTGCCTCCGGGCTCTTGACCCAGGTGATGCGCAGGGGCTGGCTGTTGAAGGCGGTGGGGCCGTAGAAGGTCAGTTCCTGGATGCGACGCAGCTGCTCGTCAGTGACGGGCTCCTCGGTGAAGGAGGAGACGGTGCGCGGCTCGTGGAAGAGGTTGATGAGCTGTTCTTCGGTCAGGCGGGTCATGGTGAGGCTCCTTTGGGTTGTTCTCTCAGTCAATTACTTTACAAGTAAAATATTACATGCTCTGTAGAAGCTTTGTCAAGCACATCTTCCTCCCCAATCCCCAATAATTCAAGAGACGCACACCATAAACCTCGCCATAATAGATACATGATCGACGCACTCTCCCACTTCTCCACCCCCGTACGCGACTGGTTCCGCGCCACCTTCAGCGCACCCACCGCCGCCCAAGAAGGCGCCTGGGAGAGCATCCGCAACGGCAACAACACCCTCATCATCGCCCCCACCGGCTCCGGCAAAACCCTCGCCGCCTTCCTCTGGGCACTCGACGCCCTACACCGCGAACACGAAGCCGGAACCGCAGGTGGCACGCGCATCCTCTACATCTCGCCCCTCAAAGCGCTCGGCGCCGACGTCGAACGCAACCTGCGCGCGCCGCTAACCGGAATCACGCGCCTGAGCGGAAACACCACGGGCAAACCGAGCATCAGCGTGGGAGTGCGCAGCGGCGACACCCCCGCACGCGAACGCCGCCAACTCATCAGCAACCCGCCCGACATTCTCATCACCACCCCCGAATCCCTCTACCTCATGCTCACCAGCGCCGCCCGCAACACCCTCGCGGGCGTGACCACCGTGATCGTGGACGAGATCCACAACCTCGCCGCCACCAAACGCGGCGCACATCTGGCGGTCTCCCTCGAACGCCTCGACGCGCTCCTCGAAAAGCCCGCACAGCGCATTGGCCTCTCGGCAACCGTCGAAAACCCGGAGGCGGTCGCCCGGTTCCTCGGCGGCATTCAGCCGGTGACCATCATGAGCCGCCCGGTCGCCAAAGAATGGGACCTGCGCCTGAGCGTTCCCGTACCCGATATGGCGGCACTCGGAGGTACCAACGACTACGGGCAAGGGCTTTACGCACCCTCGGAATATGTGTCCTCGGAGGTGCCGGGCAGCGGGGGCTCGGTTTCTGCCGGCTCACCGCGGGGCGCGACACAGCCTGCCCCCAGTGCCGTAAATACCCCGGCGAGCGCACCCTACACCCTCGAAGATGCCATTGGCGTATTCCCCGGGCAGGAAGACGGACAGGAAACCGGGCAGGTAGACCCGGCGCGACAGGGCAATAGCGCCGCACCCAAAAATACGCTCACCATCCCGGAAGAGGTCTTGCGAGAAGGAACGCTACGCGAAGGGGCACTGCACGAAAAGGCGTTGCGAGAAACCCCTGATAGCGAGCGCCCCGAGACCTCCATCTGGCCGCGCGTGCAGGAGCGCATCGTCGACCATATTGAGAACAATCGTTCTACGATTGTTTTCGTGAACTCGCGCGGACTAGCGGAAAAGCTCACCGCGGCGCTCAACGATATTCACCTGCGCCGCGTCCTCGCAAAGCAGGGAATCGACCCCGAAGACTACGCGGCAGGCATCAGCGACATCGCCGAGGTGCCGCCGCTCGCCCGCGCACACCACGGCTCCGTGTCCAAGGAACAGCGCACCCTCATCGAGGAGGCGCTCAAGGGCGGAACCCTGCGCTGCGTGGTCGCCACCAGTTCCCTGGAGCTGGGCATCGACATGGGCCACGTGGACCTCGTGATCCAGGTGGCTGCCCCTCCCTCGGTCGCCTCCGCGCTGCAGCGCGTGGGTCGTGCAGGACACCGCGTGGGCGAAATTTCGCGCGGATTCTTCTACCCCAAGCACCGCGGTGACCTGCTCGGTGCGACCGTCACCCTCGCCGGAATGCGCAGCGGAACCCTCGAACCGCTTGCCATCCCCACCAACCCGCTAGACGTGCTCGCGCAGCAGACCGTCGCCGCCTGCGCATTGGGCCCCATCAGCGTGGACTCCTGGTACGAGGCGCTACGCCGCAGCGCACCCTACGCCGAGCTGCCGCGCGCCCTCTTCGACTCCGTGCTCGAAATGCTCGCCGGACGCTACCCCTCCGACGAGTTCGCCGAACTGCGCCCGCGCATCATCTGGGATCGCACCCCCACCGAGGAGGCGCCCTCCGGCAGTATTGAGGGCCGCCCCGGTGCGCAGCGCCTCGCCGTCACCAGCGGCGGCACGATTCCCGACCGCGGGCTCTTCCCCGTCTACCTGGTCAGCGGCGATGAGGAGCGCGGACCCAAGCGCGTGGGTGAGCTTGATGAGGAAATGGTGTACGAATCCCGCGCCGGCGAGGTCATTACCCTCGGCGCGAGCAGCTGGCGCATTGAAGAAATCACCCACGACGCAGTGCGGGTCTCCCCCGCCCCCGGTCAGCCCGCGCGCCTGCCCTTCTGGCACGGCGACCGCATGGGCCGTCCCTACGCCCTGGGCGTGCAGACGGGCGCATTCACGCGCGCCCTCTCCAGCCTGGACGCCACCGATAGCACCGCCGCCCGCCAGCAGCTCGAACAGCTCGGGCTGGACACCTGGGCGGTCGATAACCTGCTCGCCTACCTGCGTGAGCAGCGCGAATCCACCGGGGCGGTCCCCTCCGACACCCGCATGATTGTGGAGCGGCACCGCGACGAGCTGGGCGATTGGCGCGTGGTCCTGCACTCGCCGCTGGGCTACGGGGTGCACGCACCCTGGGCGCTGGCAGTGCGCGCCCGCATCGAGGAGCGGTACGGGGTGGACGCCTCCGTCATGGCGAGTGATGACGGCCTGATTCTGCGTCTGCCCGCCATGGAGGATGTGCCGCCCGGCGCTGACCTGTTCCTTTTCGACCCGGACGAGCTGGAGGCGATTGTCACCGAACGCGTGGGCGATTCGGCGCTTTTTGCGTCTCGGTTCCGTGAGAACGCGGCGCGTGCCCTGCTGTTGCCGCGCCGTGATCCGGGTAAGCGCACCCCACTGTGGCAGCAGCGTCAGCGTGCGGCGCAGCTGCTGGATGTGGCGCGTAAGTACCCTGATTTTCCGGTGCTTTTGGAGACGGCGCGCGAGTGCCTGCAGGACGTATACGATGTTCCGGCGCTGGTTCAGGTGCACCGTTCGTTGCAGTCTCGCACGGTGTCCCTGCTGGAGGTTGAGACGAACGAACCTTCGCCTTTTGCGAGCACTCTGCTCTTTGAGTACGTTGCCGAGCACCTCTACGACGGAGATGCGCCCGCCGCCGAACGCCGTGCCGCCGCGCTGTCGCTGGATCCGGCGCTACTGGCCGAGTTGCTGGGTTCGAGCGGTCTGCGCGAGCTGCTGGATCCGGCGGTTCTGGTGCAGACTCAGCAGCGTCTGCAGCGCACGGGTGAGCGGTACCGTGCCTCCGGCGTGGAGGGCGTGGCGGATCTGTTGCGCCAGCTGGGCCCGTTGAGCGCGCGGGAGTTGAGTCTGCGTTTGCGGGCTGACAGCCTGCAGGCTGCGGCGCACGGTTCTCAAGATTTCGGCGCGGGAGATTTTAGCAGCGCCGAAAACTCTGACAACGAGGACTCTGACAACCACGGCGAGGAGTACGGCACGCACGCCAGCACGGCTGAGGCACACGCCCTGGCGGAGGAGCTGGTGCGTTCGCGCCGCGCGTTCTCATTCCTGGGAGCTGCCGATGATTCCGCCGAGCCGCAGCTGTACTATGCGGCGGTTGAGGATGCCGCGCGCCTGCGCGATGGGCTGGGCATTATGCCCGCCGCGGCGCTTCCGGCTGCCCTTCTGGAGCCGGTCGCGGAGCCCCTAGAGGACCTGGTTTCTCGCTATGCGCGCACCCATATTCCCTTTACGGCGCAGCAGGCGGCGGAGCATTTTTCGCGTCTGACCCCGGTGGGTGTGGGCGTGCTGACTCCGGTGTTGCAGCGTCTTCAGCAGCAGCGCCGCTTGAGCTCCGGCGAGTTCCTACCCGAGGTGCTGCGCGCCTCCGGCACGGTCGGTGTTGAGTGGGTGGATGCGCAGGTTTTGCGCACAATTCGCGCCCGCTCTCTGGCGGCGTTGCGGGAGGAGATTGAGCCGGTATCGGCGCAGGCCTACGGTGTTTTCCTGCCTTCGTGGCAGAACGTTCGTTCTTTATCTGTGCGGGTTGCGCAGACCCTGCCGGAGGCGAGCGCCTACGGTGCGTTCATACCCTCCCGCCGCGCCGCCACGGTGGTGGGCGAGCGGGTGGCACCCCTCGGCACGGCTACACCCAACCCAATGACTGAGAACGGCGCCGCAAACGGTACCGACAGTACGGGCCAAGACTCCGCCTCCGCCACGGAGGATCTGCTTACCGCCATCGACCAGCTGGCGGGTGTGCGCGTACCGGCTTCCGCGCTGGAGACGCTGATTCTTCCGGCGCGCGTGCCCGGCTACCAGCCTCACATGCTGGACGAGCTCATGGCGAGCGGCAGGGTATTCTTCACCGGCGCCGGTCAGCTCGGCGGCGGTAGCGCGCAGAAGTCTGACGGCTGGATTCGCCTGCATTTGAGCGAGAGTTCTTCGCTGACTCTGGGTGAGGACTACCCGGAGCAGCTGGTGCGCGCGGAGAACCCGGAGCTCTGGGAGGCGCTACAGAATCCGGGTACACTCGAGCACGCCATCTATGAGGCGCTGGCTCACGGCGGCCTGTTCGTGCCGGCGCTGCGTGAGCGAGTGGCGCAGCTGATGAGCGAGTCGGCGCCTTCCGGTCAGGTGGTGACTTTCCCGGATGCGTCGCACGTTTCGGCGGCGCTGTGGCGCCTGGTGTGGGCTGGTGCGGTGACGAACGATAGTTTCGCACCTGTCCGGGCGATGCTTGCCGGTGTCCGCAGTGCGCATCCGACCCCGACCGCCCCTGCGCGCCTGTCGCGGGTGGGTCGCCGCGGGGCGGGCCGTATTGCGGCGGCGCGCGCCTCCATGGGGGCCGGCATGGCGGGTGGTTACAGTGCTGACAGCTACAGTGCTGACGGTTATAGTTCCAGCGGCTACTCTGCGCCTGCCGCCGGACGCGGTCTGCGTTCCCTGCGTGGCAATTCCCTCCGTGGCGGGCTCCCCGCCGCCACCGTTGCGCCGCAGGATAGCGGCCGCTTCTCGCGCGTGGACACGCTGCTACAGGAGCCGGTGGAGGCGACGGTTGCGGCTCTCGCACACGCCGACCTGCTGCTGGACCGCTACGGTGTGCTGACTCGCGGGTGCCTGCAGGTGGAGGATTATGCCGGCGGGTTCTCTCAGCTGTACCGGATTTATTCGGCGGCTGAGGATCGTGCGCTGGTGCGTCGCGGCTACTTTATTGAGGGTTTGGGTGCGGCGCAGTTCGCCGCCCCCGCAACGGTGGACCTGTTGCGTTCTACCGCTGATAACCTCAGTATTCCCGCAGGTCCACAGAGTTTTGGTGCGACACAGAGTTTTGGTGCGAGCGCCTACGCCCCGCAGCGTACCGATACGGAACAGGTCTACGGCACGTTCATGGTGACCCTATTGGCTGCAACCGACCCGGCGAATCCGTACGGCGCGGCGCTGAGCTGGCCCGCGATTCCCTCCTTTGCGGGCGAGGGTGCGGGAGTGGTCAAGCACCGCCCGGCGCGCAAGGCGGGTGCCTGCGTGGTGCTGGTGGACGGTGCCCCGGTGCTCTATGTGGAGCGCGGTGCGAAGACCCTGCTGGCTTTCACCACCGACCCGGTACTTCTGGAGGCGGCTGCCCCCGCCCTGGCGCGCCTGGTGTCTGCCGGTGGTGCGGAGAAGATTTCGGTGGAGAAGGTCAACGACGTGGAGCTTTTGGGCGCTCACACGCTGGGCGCATCCACGCTGGACACCTTCGGCGGCGAGGCTGTGGAGCATCCGGTGGAGGCGCTGCGTGCCGCACTGCAGGCGCAGGGTTTCTACGCGACGGTTCGTGGTCTGTCGTTGCGCCGTTCCATTTAGGCAGAGTAGAACCTCTTAGAGCAGACAGAACCTCTTAGAGCAGGCAGAGCCTCAAGCTTAGCCTCAGCTTAGATCATTTTCTTCAACCTCAACCTGAGCATCATAATGCCCCGCACCCTCACGGAAGGGGGTACGGGGCATTATGTTTCCCTACTCACGAACCGGGTGGTATTCCCGGAGTCCGCCACGTCGCAAGCGGCGCGGCGGAGGAATAACCGCCCGGATGTCCACGTCGCCTTTGCCGTGGAGCATGTAACCAAACATCGGAGCGGGAAGTCCTACGTTGACCTGTCACCTCTGAGGGCGGCTAGTAGCCGCCGGTGAGGGTGTCCACGGCACCGAGGCACAGGTCGATGGCTTCTTCGAGCCCGAGCCCGCGGGAGCGAACGGTGCGCTGATCGCGGGGGTTGAGCTGCACGACGTGCAGGGCGAAGTAGTCGACGAGCTGCAACCAGCCTCCGAGGATGACGCGGGTGCGGTCATTAATCGGCATGCCGGTGCGTTGAAGCATCCATTCGAGGTAGTCGGTGGGGTTATTCGGGAAGTCTTCCCCACCGGGGGTGGGGACACCGGCTACGACGAGGAAGTAGGTGCGCAACGCCCTGCGGAGTGCCTCCTCGGGGTTTTCGTGATGCTCGCCGAGCGCTTCGAGGACTGCGTTGGCTTCGCGCCGGGTGACGGCTGCCGCCAGGGAGTCCTTGCCGGGGAAGTAGTGGTAGAGCAGGGCGCGGGTGATGCCTGCATCGCGGGCGATAGCGCTCATGGAGGCGCCGAGTACGCCGCGTCGAGCGAAATGTTCTGCAGCAATTTTCAGAATTTGCTCTTCGCGTTCGTGCGGTTCCATGCGCAGGGCACCGGTGCGAGGCTCTGCATTCTTTGGTGAATGTTCCATAACCTCTCCTGCTTTATTTTCCGGTGTTTTAGAATTGTCCGATTGCATCGCTGTCATCGGGGCTGTTCCTTTAATCTCTGCATCCTTGCGCTGTTTCTGTCCCATTTCGACCCCTTCGTCCGGCATTTCGAACTTCTGTGTCTTAATCGTACCGCTTTAAGGCGGTTTCCAGCCTTTATTAAGGTGTTTATGACGTAAGATGCCCAGGTTAGCAGGTCTTTAATTGCTTTACATCTTTTATACTTAGAAAAACCACAGGAGCTAAATTGAGGGTTATTAGTTTCTGGTTTGACAGAATTTTCGAAAATACCGCACTCAAACGCTGTTTTTTGTAAAATTAATGCAGTTTTTTTAAATTAAATGTCCAATAATTTCAAAAATTTGTGAAGTTTTCGTTTTTTGTTCCACGTATTCACACAAACATTCATGAGTGTCAGACAAAACTGCATTTCGCAACCCCACACCCAAACCCACGGTAATATTTCCACCCGCGTGCAGCTTAGTCTGGCGCGCCCGGGTCGTCGCCGAGTCAGTCCCTCCCAAAAGGTAGAGTAGAGCCATGCCCGCACAGAACACTCCCGCGCAAAACACCGCCTACACTCACAACACAGCCCCTACGCAGCCTGCCGCTACACACCAGGCGAAGCCGGCACGCCGCACGCATCGCCGCCTGCTGACCCCTCCGCTGGCTCAGAAGAACGGTATCGACCCGATTCAGCTGATCCTGCCGCTACTGGAGGAGCTGCCCGCCGAGCTCACCCCGAACAGCGCCGCCCCGGCAACCATTGCGGATTATCTGATTGCGCGTTTCTACCCGAACGACCCGCAGATTATTCACGCCCGCTTCGACACCGGCGAGGTGCGCCTGGATGACGGCACGATTCTGACCAGCGATAGCCCCTACATGCCGGGCGAGCGCATCTGGTACTTCCGTGAGCTTGCCGATGAGCCGCAGCTGCCCTCCGATATGCCGGTGCTCTACGAGGATGAGCACGTGCTGGCGATTGATAAGCCGCATTTTCTGCCGACCACCCCGCGCGGCTCCTATATTGCGCAGACCGCGCTGACCAAGCTGCGGGTGCGTGAGCAGAACCCGCTGCTGATCCCGATTCACCGCCTGGATCGCCCGACCGCGGGCGTGCTGCTTTTTGCGAAGACGGTTCAGGCGCGCCGCCCCTTCCAGATGATGTTTCAGCACCGTCAGGTGTCGAAGACCTACCGTGCCGTGGCGCCGGTTCCCGCCGATGTTGCCGCCTCCGAGCAGGCGTTGAGTGCTAAGGGTCTGCAGGTGCGTTCGCATATTCAGAAGATTCGTGATCAGCTGCAGGTTCAGCAGCTGTCTGAGGCAGAGTGCGCGGCGGCCGGTGTGGAGCCGAATACGCTGACGACCGTGAAGATTCTGCGGACTTTCACCCCGAGTGCGCGGGCGGTTGAGGGATGGCGCACCGAGCCTACACTGAACGAAAAACGAGAATGGGCGCTCTATGATTTGGCGCCTCACACCGGCAAGACGCACCAGCTGCGGGCGCACCTGAACCTTTTGGGCTCCCCCATTCTGGGCGATGTACTCTACCCGCGGGTGCTGCCTGACGCCCCAGACCGCCCGGAGTACCCGCTACAGCTGCTGGCGTACAGCCTGCACTTTGAGCACCCCATCACCGGCGAGCGGGTGGACCTGTACAGCGGGCGTTCGCTGACTGCCGCCGCCTAACCGGTTTTTGAGTGGCGTTCACCCCGTTCCCTGCGGTGCATCTTGTTGGCGGGCTCTCGAAGAGGGATCACACCCGAGAGCCCGCCCACAGCATCCGGGCGCTCAGAGGGCAAAAAGTGGG
>NZ_CALJRY010000146.1 GCF_937976295.1 uncultured Rothia sp.
ACTTCGACGGCGACAAGCTCTTCACCATCGAAAACGGCAAGCGCGTCATGACCCCCATGATGCTCGTCATGGTCGCTATCGCCGGTTCCGACCTGCTCTTCGCACTCGACTCGATCCCCGCGATCTTCGGCCTCACCCAGTCCGTCTACATTGTGTTCACCGCGACCGCGTTCTCTCTCATGGGTCTGCGCCAGCTGTACTTCCTCATTGACGGCCTGCTGGACCGCCTCGTCTACCTCTCCTACGGCCTGGCGGCTATCCTCGCGTTCATTGGTGTGAAGCTCATCCTGCACGCAATGCACGAGAACAACCTGCCGTTTATCAACCATGGCGAGCCCGTGCACGTCATCGAAATCAGCACCGAAACGTCGCTCATGGTCATCGTGGGCATCCTGATTATTACCGTGCTTGTCTCGCTGTTCAGCCCCAAGGGCCGCGCACTGCAGACCATCCAGCGTGTTCAGGCGCTCTCCGAGAAGTACCTGGCACTGCCCGATGATGCACCCGCCGCCGAACGCGCGGACATCACCGCCCGCTGGCAGCAGGAAACCGAGAAGCTCAACGCCATTCCCGCCAAGCTGCGTGAAGAGCTGATTGAGAAGGAAGAAGAATACCACGCCCTCGTGATGCGTGCCCGCACCGCACAGGATACGCACTCTTCCTCCAAGTAGTTTGAGCTACTGCGCTCGTAGTCTCACGAAGGCTAAGCGCTTACACGAAGGCCCCTCACACCGGATTAACCGGGGTGAGGGGCTTCGCTCTATTGAAAGTTTTACTGGTTGTGAACCTCAGCCAGCATGTTCTTCAGGTGACCCAGAATGGTCAGCGAGTCAGAACCGAAACCGTCGTGGTGGTGAGTCTTCGAAGTCCACACGTGGGTGTTGCCGACCCAGCGAGCGGTCTCCATGGAGTGCTCAAAGTCCACGTACACGTCCGGGTTGTACGCCGCAGCCACCACGGGAACCTCGTTCTTGTGCAACTGTGCGTGGTCGTACAGGCGACCCCAGTCCTTCTTCTCAGCCAGCAGGTTAGCAACCTCAGCCAGCGGACGCAGCGAGGGATCCTCCTCGTAGTACCAGGGGAAGATGTGCTCGCCGGTGAAGAGCAGACGATCCGCATCCGGCGCGAACTCGGGGCGGGACGCCGCCACGCGAGCAGCAGACCAGTTGGTCGGCGCGGGGGAGGGGGACAGCTCGTATCCGGGGATGCCGAGCAGAACGCCGTCAGCGGGGCCGTCAGCGTAAATGGTCTCGTGCATCAGGGCGTACAGCGGGTTCGCCTGGAAGGTCACCTCGGCACCCATAGCGGTCAGGAACTGATCGGAGAGGTGGTCGTTACCCTCAGCGAAAGCGGTCTCCAGGAAGTAGTGCAGACCGCGCTCGCGCCAGCGGCCACCCAGGAAGTGACCAGCCATCTGGAAGCGGTGATCGGTCAGACGCTCACCGGTGGGCAGGTACTCCTTGTGGGTGCGCAGGTGCTCAGCAATGCGGGTAGCGAGCTCAGCGTCCTCGGGGAACCAGCTGTAGTACTCCTCAACACGTTCCTTCATGCGGTCGAAGGTGTGCTGGTAGACGTTGTCCACGGAGGTACGAATCGGCGCCAGGCCCGCGGTGATGCGGCAGTCACGCAGCGACTGAGGTGCGAACGACAGGTAGGACAGGGTCAGGAAGCCGCCGAAGGACTGACCAATGGTGGACCAGCGCTTGTCGGCACGGTCAGCCAGCAGCACCTCGCGGATTGCCTCCGCGTCAGCGATGATGGAGTCCGCACGGAACAGCTCAGTGTACTCAGCCTGAACCTGCGGGTCACCCACAGCGGTGATGTTGCGAGCAGACAGCGGGGAAGACATGCCGGTACCGCGCTGATCCAGAAGAATCACGCGGTGGGTCTTCGCCAGCTCAGCAATCCAGCCGCCAATGGAGCCGGTCTTCGGCGAACCGAAACCGGGGCCGCCCTGCAGGTACACAATGTAAGGACGCTTATCAGCCGAAACGGTCAGGGTCTCGTTGGTGTTCACGACCTCGCGGGCGAACACGGTGATGGTCTGGTCCGCGAAACGGGAGGAGAGAGCGGCATCCTTGCCCTTGGAGAAAATCAGACCGTGGGTCAGGGGGACCTGGAACCAGTGGTCGGTAATCTCGTAGCCGTCGTGCTTGACGACCGAACCCTTGCGGTACTCAACCTTGGGAAGCGAAGAAACGGTCAACGGTGAACCTTCTTTCATTCAAATAGATAGATACTCTGTATTCTAGCCCACTATGGGCAACATCTGGGCGGAGCCTTAGATGGAGTCTCAAGTGGAGCCTCGGACGAAGCCTCAGGCGGAGCCTTAGAACTCGCCCACACTCAGAATCTTCAGCACCGGGTACCCCGCCTCATTGGAGGCCGCCAAATCAACCTCGGCACGAATACCGAAGTCAAAGTTATCTTCGGGGTCGGCGAAGCTCTGCTGAACCTTCCACACGCCCGGATGCGCGGCGGTGTCCTCATCCATGCTGACCAGGCGAGGCGAGCGCGCATCGGCGTCCGTGTAGATGTCGTCGTAGGCGTCGAAGTAGTCGTCCATGGCGTCCGCCCAGCGGTCGGCGTCCCAGCCGCACCACTCGTCCAGGGCGCCCAGGGCGCGGTCACGCTCATCAGCGAAGAGCTCCACACGGCGGAAGAGAGCGTTGCGCACCATCACGCGGAAGGCGCGCAGGTTCTTCGTCACGGCGGGCGGCTCTTCCTCCTCGATGGAGGCGTGCTCGGCGGCAATGGTCGCGGTGTCTTCGCCGGCAGCCAGCTTCTCCCACTCATCCACCAGGGAGGAGTCGGTCTGGCGTACCAGCTCGCCCAGCCACTCGATGATGTCGTCGAGCTCGTCGGTCACGGCAGAATCGGGGATGGTGTGGCGCAGCGCCTTGTACGCGTCAGAGAGGTAACGCAGAAGCACACCCTCGGCGCGTTCCAGCGAGTAGTACTGCACGAAGTCGTTGAAGCCCATCGCGCGTTCGTACATGTCACGCACAATCGACTTGGGGCGCGGCTCAAAACGCGCAACCCACGGTGCGGACTGTTTGTAGGTCGTGTACGCCTGATCAATGAGCTCCGCCAGAGGCTGCGGGTAAGTGACCTTGTCCAGCTCGTTCATGCGTTCGGTGTAGTCCACACCGTCCGCCTTCAACTGTGCCGACAGCTCGTTCTTCGCCTTGCGTTCCTGCGCGTACAGCACCTGGTTCGGCGATTCCAGGGTCGCCTCAATGAGGGAGAGCGCATCCAGCGCGTAGCTGGGGGATTCGGGGTCGAGCAGTTCCAGCGCGGCGACCGCAAAAGCGGACAGCGGCTGGTTCAGGGCAAAGTTATCCTGCAGGTCCTCGGTCAGGCGCAGGTAGGAGCCGTGCTCGTCCGGGGTGTTGGTTCGCTCAATCACGCCGCCGGTCAGCAGCTCCTTGTAGATGCCGATTGCCTTGCGCAGCAGCTCGCGGCGGCGCGCGGGGCTCTCGTGGTTCTCCTGGATGATGCGGTACGCGGCAATGACCGGGTTCTCCGGGCGGTGCATCAGGTTCAGCAGCATCGAATGGGTGATGTCGAAGGAGGAGGTCAGCGGCTCCGGGGCGGCTTCTACCAGCTGCTCGAAGGTCTTCTTGGACCAGCCAACGAAGCCTTCCGGTGCCTTCTTACGCTTGGAGGACAGCGACTGGTTAATGCGCTTGGTGTCGTCGCCGAACTTCGCCTGCGCCTTCGCCAGCAGGCGAGCATTCTCAATATCGTGCTCGGGTGCCTGAACCACCACGGTGCCGGCGGTATCAAAACCGGCGCGGCCTGCGCGTCCAGCGATCTGGTGGAACTCGCGGGCACGCAGGCGGCGGCTGCGGGCACCATCAAACTTCGACAGCGCCGTAATCAGCACGGTACGGATGGGCACGTTAATGCCCACACCCAGGGTGTCGGTACCGCAAATCACCTTGAGCAAACCCTCCTGAGCCAGCTGCTCCACGAGGCGGCGGTACTTGGGCAGCATGCCCGCGTGGTGAATACCGATACCGGCACGCACCAGCTTATTCAGCGCCTTACCGAAGCCCGGACCAAAACGGAACTTCGCAATCAGCTCGGCAATGCGTTCCTTATCTTCCTTCGAGGCAATAGCCACCGACAGCAGCGCATTCGCCTGCTCCAGCGCCGCCTTCTGCGAGAAATGCACAATGTAGACCGGAGTCTGCTTGGTCTGCACGAGCTCCTGCACCGTCTCCTGAACCGGGGTGGTGGAGTAGTAGAAATGCAGCGGAATGGGACGCTCAGAATGAGCCACCAGGTCGCTCTCGCGACCGGTCAGCGCCGTCATCTCCTCCTGGAAGCGAGTCGTATCGCCCAGGGTTGCGCTCATCAGCAGGAACTGCGCCTGCGGAAGCTCCAGCAGGGGAAGCTGCCACGCCCAGCCGCGCTGCGGGTCAGAGTAGAAATGGAACTCGTCCATAATGACCTGGCAGAGGTCCGCATCCTTACCCTCGCGCAGGGCAATATTGGCGAGAATTTCCGCGGTGCAGCAGATAATGGGCGCCTCCGTATTAATGGCGGAGTCGCCGGTAATCATGCCCACGTTCTCGGCACCAAAAATATTGATCAGGTCAAAGAACTTCTCAGACACCAGCGCCTTAATGGGGGCGGTGTAGTAGGAACGCTGACCGGTCGCCAGGCCCGTAAAATGCGCGGCAACAGCCACAGTGGACTTACCCGAACCGGTCGGGGTTGCCAGCACCACGTTATGCCCGGCGGCAATGCTCAGAACAGCCTCGTCCTGGGCGGGGTACAGGGTCATGCCGCGGGTCGAAATCCACTCGGTGAATGCCTCATAGATTTCTTCGGCGGTGAGGGGGTTGCCCTTAAAATCGCGTCGATTGTAGTCGCCGGGGTTCTCGCCCAGCGAGGGAGAAAGAAAATTCAAAATACTCATGAGAATTCCAGTCTATCGGGAATAGGGCGGGCGCGGGGGCGTTATCGTTACGAGGGAAAACCATAAAGTTCAGGTAAGGTAGGACAAAGCGCCTTAAGTGCAGTGATGCACGACCCTACGCTCAGAAGGTCTGCCGTTCAGAAGGTCTGTACTCGGAAAGTGAAGGCGCAGGACTTTATGCCATAGGCTCCATGCCACATTAATCACCGCGTAGGTTCAATTCCGCCGATTGATGCCGCAAATCCGCCGATGGGTGACGGCGCATAGTGTGCGGCTGATACCCGCTGATACACGCCCCAGATACGTTGCACAAAAATGACGACACGCCCCACCTGAAACACTCATAGTGTTGCGTGCCACATTGATAAAGGAATAGGGTAAGAGAAAGGAGAGACGTTGAATGACTGAATACAACGCTGACAAGGCACAAGAAAACGCTGCGCGTGAAGAAGCTGCGCACGAAGAAACCCTGCATAACAAAACCACGCAGGAAAAAGCCGCACAGAAAAAAGCTGCACCGGAAATAACCGGCAGCGAACTGCGCAAGGCTGAAGAAGAAGCCCTCAAAAAGCGCCTCGCCCTGCGCGTCACCGCGCCAGGACACAAATACCCCTGGCACCGCTGGGTAATCCCCATCCTCGGAGAAACCACCGCAGGTATCGGCGCGATCCTGATCCCCGTCATGGTGGGTCAATTCATCAGCCAGCACATCGCCGGAAAAGCCCCCGACGCCTGGCCCATGTTCTGGGTCGTCGTCGCCGCTATCACCTTCATCGTGATTAACGAGTTCTTCGGCTGGGGTACCTCCATGACGCTCAGCGCCGAACTCGGCCGCGACTGGCGCGCCTACATCAACCGGCTCATGGGACGCACCCGCACAACCGTTGACGCGGGTGAAGCAGTCACCGTCATGAACAAAGACGTACGACGTGTTACCAACGTCTACTTCTCACTGCCACTGTTCGTCAATGCCATGATTATCGCGACCCTCGGTGCCGTGCAGCTCTGGCTCATCAACCCTGTCACCGCGGTCGTGACCCTCATCGGTACGCTCATCGTGGTCGGTGTGATCGCCTGGTACTCGTCCTTCCTCGAATCGAAGATTGGCGACTACCGTGAGAAGGACGGCGAAGCCTCCTCACGCGCCTCCGACATCGCCACCGGCCTGCGCACCATCGCTGGCCTCGGCGCCGAAGAGCAGATGCGTGAACGCTACCACCGCGGCACCGACGAAGTTTTCGACAGCTACATGGGCTACGAAAAGACGCACCGCTGGATGTTCCTCATCCGCGCCTTCCTCGGTGGTGCCGTGACCCTGCTCGGCATCGGCTTCGCCCTCACCGGCCACGTCGAAAACGGCCACTGGGTCTCCGATACCCCCGCCGCGTCCCTGGTGACCGTCGCCTCCATTATTGCGATGATGGGTGGCCCCGTCTGGATTACCCAGAACTTCCTGACGGAATGGCGCTACGCCAAGATTGCGCTCGCCAAAATCGCCCGCCTCGAAGGTCACGCTGGCGTACGCCAGGGCGTGCTGAAGAAGCCGCGTACCGACGAAGAAATGGCGCAGCTGGCACTCGCCGAACAGGCAGTTGAGGCGAGCACCCTTGAGGTGCCCGTACCCGTCGCCCCCGCCGGTGCCAGCAACCAGCGCATCGTGTACGTCAACCCGCGCGACTACGACCTCACCGCGCAGGACTACGCCGAGGCGCTCGCCCGCACCCTGCGACGCGGGGGAGAGGACCTCAAGGACGCCTCCGGCCGCCGCGTGCTGCTGAGCGAACCGAACCCCATGATTTTTGCGGGAACCCTGCAGGAGCACCTGCGCCTGGGCACCGTGCCGAACCCCGATGCGGAGCTGGCACAGGCAAAGGACCAGGAGCTGCTGAAGATTACCGACTCCCGCGAAATCGCCTACCGCCTGGGTGGACGCAACCCCGAAGACTACTTCGCCGCCCGCATCACCAGCGAAGGTGCGAACCTCTCCGGTGGTCAGCGTCAGCGTCTGGCACTCGCCCGCGCACTTGCACAGGATGCGCAGGTGCTCATCCTGACCGAGCCGCTGAACTCCGTGGACGAACCCAGCCAGCGCTACATCTACGACGCGCTGGAAACCCAGATTGGTAGCGACCGCCTGCCCGTCGGCTACCCCGGCCTGCTACAGAATCTGGAGCAGGTCTACGTTGTCTCCACGACCGCGGAGACAACCCGCCGCATGGAACGTGACGGATACCCCGTCACCGACTCGGAAACTCCCTCAACCACTCAGAATCAGGAGGTGAACTAGCATGGCAAAGCAGCTCCCCATCGAAACCCCCGCCTACGTGGCACGCCACATGTGGCACTACCTCGCGGCGCATAAGGGGCGAGCCCTCTACACCTTCGTCATCTACATGGTCAGCACCCTCATGGGTGCGGTGGTGCCTCTACAGATTGGTGCCACCGTGGATGACGTGGTGGCGGGCAAGTTCGCCAGCTACCCGTGGGAGCCGATTCTGATTATCCTGGCGGCGTTCATTGTGCAGGCGGTGACCCTCATGGTCTCCTCGTACAGTGCGGCTCGACTGGGCGCGCTCGTTACCCGCGACACCAACCAGGACACCCTTGACGGTACCCTCGACCTGGATGCACGCACCGTGGAAGAAGCAGGCAGCGGCGACCTGCTCACCCGCGTGACCGACGACCTGTCCTCGGCAGCAAGCTCTGTCAGTACAGACCTTCTCGGTGCAGTCTACGTGGTGCTGTACTTCATTATCTCCACCATTTCCCTGGCGTTTGTGAGCCCGGCTATGGGTCTGATTATGTTGCCCATGATTGCCGGTCTTGCCCTCATCATGTCGAAGATGCTGCCGCTCATGGCGGCACGCAACCAGACCGCCCAGGAGTGTGTGAGTGACCTCAACAGCGTGCTGACCGAGAACATTCGCGGCACCTCCACGATTCGTGAGCTGGGTGTTCACGCCGCCCGTGAAGAGGTTTTCTCCGCTGAGAACAAGGAACGTTTGTTTGGCGCGCAGCTGGGCATGGTGCGCATCCGCCAGCTGTACTTCACCGTGGACGCTATCAACGCCTGGATGCCCACGATTCTGTGCATGCTCTGGGGTGCCGCCTGCGTGGCTCTCGGCTGGGCAAGCTGGGGTGCCGTGGCGACCGCCTCGGTCATGGTGTTCAGCCTGCGAGTCCTCACCGACATGCTGAATCACCACGTCAGTAACCTGCGCATCATGCTCGTGAACATGGGCCGCGTGTTCGGCGTGGTGTCCCTGGCGAAGAAACAGCGTGAGGCGCGTGCACAGCACCGTGCCGAAGCCTTCGCCGCCGTGTCTGATGAAGCCGTGAAGAACCCGGAGTACGCCATTGACTGCTCCCAGGTTTCGTACGGCTACTCGCCGGATGCCCTGGTGCTTGAAGACATCAACCTGAAGATTCGCCGCGGTGAGGCGCTCGCTCTGGTGGGTCGTTCCGGTTCGGGTAAGACCACCCTGGCGCGCCTGATCGGTGGTTCGCTGACCGCCCTGGACGGCACCATTACTGTGATGGGTCGCCCCGTCGGTCACGGCGACTTCCCGACCGATGCCGCCGCCGACGGCCGCCCGCGCCTGCTGGTCTGCACCCAGGAAGCGCACGTCTTCTTCGGTACTCTCGCCGATAACTTTACGGTGGTCGTGCCGGATGCAACCGTCGAGCAGATGGGCGAGGCGCTGGACGCTGTCGGTGCCCGCTGGTGGCGCGACCTGCCGCAGGGCATGGATACCGTCGTCAGCGGCGCGGATTCGCCCCTGACCCGCGACCAGATTCAGCAGCTGGCGCTGGCACGTATCGTGCTTGCCGACCCGCACGCCGTGATTCTGGACGAGTCCACCACCCAGCTGGAACTCGCGGACGCCACCGAGTCCCTGCGTGCCGTGCTGGAGAACCGCGCGGTGCTCATCATTTCGCACGATGCTCGTATCGCCTCCCTGGCTGACCGTGCGGTCTTGCTGCACGAGGGCAGGATTATTGCGGAGGGCTCCCCGGCAGAGATTTTCGCCCTGACCTAAGCCCGGCGGATAAGCCCTGTAGATAAGCCCGGCTGATAGTGCCCGGCACTGCGTAAAGCGGTGCCGGGCACTGCCTGTTTAACGGGTGGTTTCCGAACAGGGGGCACTGAAAACGGCGGCAGGGAGCTGCCGCAAGAACGCAAGACTCAAAGGAAAATTTCGGAGAGATTCACCGGTCACCCGAAAAACCTTCGGCTACTGAGAATCATTGTGATAATCTGGCAGAGCGATATGGGGTGCCTTGAGACGCCCGCAACCCGCTGACCCGCGGCCCCGCCCAGCCCAACGAAGGGCATACAGGGCATACGGGGCATCCGGGGCACCTTAGATGTTGAGGGTGCCGAGGGTTCTCTCTATTGCGGGAACCGACCCCTCCGGCGGTGCGGGCATTCAGGCGGACCTCAAGTCCATTACCGCATCCGGCGGTTACGGCATGTGCGTGACCTCCTCTCTGGCAACCCGCCTGGGCGTGGAACTGCTCCAGCACACCGATGCCGCGGATTCTCTTGAAGAGCAGAAGAAAGCCCTGACCAGCGAAGATGCCCACCGCGCCCTGCAGTGGAGCACCCACTGGCTCCACGAATCCATCGCCGCAGGTGCACTGGGCAGCCGGTGCGCACGAGGCGATTGCCGCCGAATCGCAGCTGCACGAGGGCTGGTTGGCGAACCGTGCGCGTCTGGGTGGTCCCTCGCCGATTACGATGGGGTATACGAATTTCCTGCGTGCTTCCGCCGCCGGTGAGGATTACGTGGTCGGTGCCGCCGCGGTTTTGCCCTGCTACTGGCTGTACGAAGAGGTGGGCGCTGTGCTCTCCTCGCAGAATCACGCGGACCACCCGTACGCGGAGTGGCTGAGCATGTACGGTGGCGAAGAGTTCGCCGCGGATGTGGCGCGTAGCCTCGCGGAGGTGGAGCGTGCGTTGAGGCGGCTTCACCGGCTCAGCGTGTGCGTGCGGCGCAGGCGTACCTGTCGGCGTGCGTGTACGAGCGTGAGTTCTTTGACCAGGCGCACCGGGCGCTACGTTAGCTGACGGGTGCCGGCGCTAGGGGTTGCGCTGTAGCCCGCTCGCCGGTGCTTGAGGTACCGATGTTTTAGGCGCCGATTCTGGGCTGAATACCGCCCCGGCATGGCGTGAGATGGGTGATTGATGCTTCACTCAAACTGCCGCCGGTTCGGGGGTTGTGCCGGTTATGCTTAAGGCGTCGGTGAAAACCGTTTGCGGTAGGATTCCGGCCCTCACCCAACTGGCTGATGTACCTGCCGCGCCCGCACCTCTACGGCGTGTAACCGACCTAGGAAAGTTTGGCCCGCCGCAACCACCTCATCCAACCCCCGCGGCGGGCCAAACGCCTTCCTTCTGAAAGCATCGACGTATGAATCCCGCATAGAAATATCCCGTGCAGATACTCTCATCTGCACGGGATATTTCTATTTCTCACCGCTGCGGATCAGCCGCCGCGGCTAGTACTTCGGGCTGGTACATCAGGGAAGGGGAGCAGCCTACTTGCTCTCGCCCTTGAGTGCGCCCACGAGGGGGCCGATCACGTCCATGGGCAGCGGGAAGACCACGGTCGAGTTCTGGTCAGCACCCAGCTCCAGCAGGGTCTGCAGGTAACGCAGCTGCAGGGAGGCGGGGGACTGGCTCAGAATGTCGGATGCTTCCTTCAGCTCGCTCGAAGCCTCCAGCTCACCGCGTGCCGAAATGATCTTTGCGCGGCGCTCACGCTCAGCCTCAGCCTCGCGGGCCATGGCGCGCTGCATAGCCTCGGGAATCTCAACGTCCTTAATTTCGACGAGCTCCACCTGAATACCCCACGGCTCGGTGCGCGAACCGATGATGGAACGCAGGTCCTCGTTCAGGTCCTCGCGGTGTGCGAGCAGGGTGTCCAGGTCAACGCGACCGAGCAGGGAACGCAGGGTGGTCTGCGCAATCTGGCTGGTGGCAATCGGGTAGTTCTCAACCTCAAGCACAGCGTTCTTGGCGTTGGTCACGCGGAAGAGCACCACGGCGTTCACGCGGGCGGGGACGTTGTCCTTGGTGATGACTTCCTGCGGGGGAATGGTCAGGGTGATAACACGCATATCAACGCGCTGCAGGGAGTCAACGAGGGGGAACACGATGTTCAGGCCGGGCTTCAGCTCCGAACGCAGGTGACCGAAGCGGAACGAGATGCCACGCTCGTATTCGGGGATGACGCGGAACATACGAATCAGAATAAAAAGAACAATGACGGCAACTGGGATGAGGATAGTTGCCAAAGTGACGGGATCCATGGTTTTCCTTCACAAGTATTGGGGGAGGACGGTATGTGTGCCCACCTGCCCGCGCCTCATACGGTGCAGGTAGTAGGGGTGTGTAGTAGGGGTTGCCCGGTACCGGGCTGTGTGTGGGGGTTTAGGGAGGGGAATTTTCCGTCCCGGCGACGTCGCGGTGGGCCGGTGCCCCGGAGGCACCCCGCATGGAAGCTCAAAAGAGGAAGAAAAGAGAAATCCACACGGGGTAGCCACCGAAGCTAACAGACGGGACCGGCCAGCCGGTCAGCCGCCGGAACGGAAAAACCTATGCAGCGCTATTTCTTCGCCATTTCCTCAGCCGCCTCAACCTCAGCCAGGTTCTGCTCCTGCAAGACCTCGTTCGTGGTCTTGTGCAGTCGCTTAACCGAGGTGCCGGTACCGCTCCATGCGGGGCGGTCCGGGTCGAGGGCAGAGGTGCGAACCGGCAGGGTTGCCTCCGCAATCATCTGCTTGCGTGCCTGATCGGTACGGCGCTTACGCTCATTCGAAACGCCACCCCACTTCGCCGCGAAACGATCCATCTTCACGTTCACCGACTCATCGGCGGTGGATGCGTGAATATGCTTCGGATCGTTCTCGAAGTTCGCGGGGGAACGCATGAGCTTCACAGCCAGCGGGTAGGTCAGCGACAGGCAGACCACCGCGGTGGCACCCTCCACCAGAAGCTCCAGCGGGGAGTGCCAGACGATAGCGGCACCAATCAGGATGACCACACCCAGCAGCGACACGGCAACCGCCAGCCCGCGGTGGAAACGACCCGACTCGGAGTAGGGCCATTCGTCCACTTCACGGGTGAGCTCGCGGCCGTTCGCCGAGACGGTGCAGCTGTCCTTAATCGGGCAGGTGTTGCACACGCTGGGCTTGGCGCGGTAACGCATCACTCGGTTATCCGAGTCGAATGCGGTCGCCCACAGCCACTGGTCTTCGGGGCAGAGCCACGCGTCGCTCTCTTCGTGGTAGGTGAACCCGAAGGTTCGCGCCGCCACCATGCGCTGGCTGGTGCGCTTGGCGAGAATATCGAAGCCCCAACCCACGGCGACCAGGCCGAGCGCGTACGCGCAGGCCAGCCACACGAGGAAAGAAACTCCAGCAATCTGCTCAGGCATGGTTAGCCTCGACGATCGCTACGGTAGGGGCTGGTCTGCTCGGGCAGCTCCTCGGCAGCCTTAGCGCCGGCGAACTCTGCGATGCGAGCGTCCTCAACCTCTTCATACAGCGGAGGTTCGGGCAGCTCCAGGACGGTCTCCTTAGCGTTCTTGGAGAAGATTTCCTTGATACCCAGCAGCGCCAGCTTGATCAGCGGGATGATGCCGACCAGGAAGATCACGTCGCCGGGCATACGCATCCAACCCATCACGGCGGAAGCACCGTCGTGAATGAACGCGAAGGAACGAGCCTCGTAGTAGCCCTCACCCACGGACTTGTACAGCTGAGCAATACCCAGCGGCAGCAGCGAGATGAAGGACATCCACAGCAGACCAATGTTCAGGGTCCAGAAGGAGAACTTCAGACCCTTCTCAGGCCACTTGTTCTCCGGGAGCAGGTAGCGCAGACCAAACACCGCGAACGCAATCGCGAGCATACCGTACACACCCATCATGGAGGCGTGTGCGTGGTTTGCGGTCAGCGCGGTACCAATCTCGAAGTAGGACACGATCGGCAGGTTGATCAGGAAGCCGAACACACCAGCGCCGAGGAAGTTCCAGAAGCCCACAGCAATCAGGAACATGACAGCCCAACGGTGCGGGAAAGGCTTGGTGCGGTTGGAGTACTGGCGAGCACCCAGCTGCATGAAGCCCCACGCCTCAAC
>NZ_CALJRY010000147.1 GCF_937976295.1 uncultured Rothia sp.
GCACTGGGACGTCATGCAGGAAGAAGTACCTGCAAACGAATCCGCCAACGGCAACACTATGTTCCCCATCAAGTAACTTTCTATAGGAGGTTTATCATGACTCAGTCCAATTACCCCGCAGTGGGGCATGTCTACGAAGCAGCTTTCGGCGACCTCGCCTACCACCTTAATTTCAGCAACGACGGTAAGACGATGGAATTCACCAGCGTCGGTACCGCCGACGCCGTCGCTCAGCCCGTAGTAACCGTTGAGTACACGGCGAAGGAAGTAGCTCCGGGCGTATTCATGGTGTACTGGAAGGAACCTGACGGCTCTACCGTCGTACACGTTGAAGATTTCAACCAGGACAAGGTGTTCACCAACATCACCCTGCCGGATCACCAGTTCCTGAACCTTGAAGGCACCTTCAAGCTTTTGAAGTAAACCGGTTTTCACCCAAGCCGTATGTCGTGGTGGGGCGATGAGAGAGCCGGGGTTGAGCTCTGCTAGTTATGTTGAGCCCCACTCTTAACGCAGTACTGCAAGCTCGGATTTTGTCACCCTGAAGGTGGCAACATGTAACTTGCAGCCCGTCACACAAAACACGTGCCCGGTGTCTCCACCATATACGGAGGCACCGGGCACGTGCGTCAGTTACAAAAGTGACATCTTTGTCACTTTGAACTTCCATTTTCGGATAGAGTTACAAATTTCTGCGGCTAGAGTGACAATATGTAACTCTCCAGCAGATCTTGTAACTCACAATGTAAAGTTCACACAGAGTACGTGCATGATTGCCATAGTAACTTCGCTCTAAGCGGCGCTGCACGCTCTGCCGGGGTTCCCTGCCGGTTCTCGCTATAGTCCTGGCGGGCGAAAAATGCGGGGAATTAACCTTATCAGGTTGCTAAATGGTAAATGTTTCACGTGAACCCTGAAAACAAGAAGGGGCGGCACCGTGCGGTGTCGCCCCTCTTTTTGTGTCCTCTAGTGCTCTCTAGGGAGTATCGGTACTTATCAGAAGGTTTTATAGGAGGATGCTTGACCCGCCGCTCACATAGCTCCTATGCTGGAGTCATCAGCTCTCTATCCGTGCTGCCCCACCGTAGGGGCATCTAAGGAGCTGAACGCATTGTTGAGCCGAAGCCACCCAAGGCGCGACCGGGGCGGTATTCGGAATCTAGGAGGCATCAAAGAAATGACCCACCGAGCATAAGCCCGGACCTCACAGAATTTTTTCGTGCGCTCACGCAGTAGCTTTATAGGCACAGCTATATAGATACAGGCATGTAGGCACAGCCATATAGGCGCCTCTCCTGCGTATTTCTGTCAGCGCGCATACACCCGGGCATAGGTTTATCCACCGTTAGGCTCGGGTTTTTTCGCGCCCTTTTTGGGGCAAGCCTCACTTCAAGCCATCTAAAGTCTACGGATACGCCCATACCGACAGGTGGGCATGAGGGCACCCGAGCATCCATGATTCGCATCTATGATTCGCGTCTAAGATTCAAGGAGCTCGTATGACACACGTACTTCAGCTGCAGGCGACCTTTCCCCGTTCTGCTTCTTCCCGCGATGCCCGTTCACACGCCCATGCGGCAACGCACGTTAGCATCACCCACCTGCACTTTGCACACCCGAGCCAGCCTCCGCTTTTTGTGGATCTTTCGGCGGTGTTTTCGGCGCCTCTGACCGGGCTCATTGGTGACAATGGTTGCGGAAAAACAACCCTTATGAGGTTGATTTTGGGTGATTTGACCCCGAATTCCGGTTCTTTGGCGACACCGGAACGCATGGCGTATCTCCCTCAAGATTTGGGTCTTGATCGGGAACAGACCCTCGCTGAGCTCTGCGGAATCTCCGAGATTCTGCGGGCGCTACAGGCGGTGGAATCCGGCGAGTATTCCCCCGAACTCTACGAGATTATCGGGGACAACTGGGACGTTGAGGAGCGCACCCTGGCTGCTTTGGCAACCTACGGTTTTACTCCGGCGACCCTGGTTGATCGTGACGACCCGGAGGCCATTCGGGCACTCTTTGCCCGCCAGATGCATAGCTTCTCCGGTGGCGAGGCGGTCATCGCCGCGCTTGCCTCGCTCATGGTTTCCGACCCCGAGTTTATTCTGCTCGATGAGCCGACGAATAACCTGGATTCCTCGGCGAAGGCTCAGCTCTTCACCGCACTGGAGGCGCTGCCCTGCCCGGCACTGATTATTAGTCACGACCGCGACCTGCTGGAGCGTATGCACGTGATTGCGGAGCTTCATGCGGACCGTCAGGGGCTGGCTCATCTGCGCCTCTTCGAGGGCAACTACAGCACCTACCGGCAGGCACTGAATACCGAACAGCAGGCGGCTCAGCGTCGCGTGAGCGAGGCGAAGAACCGGGTGCGTTCGGCACATCGTGAGTGGGTACAGGCGCAGGAGATTATCTCGAAGAACATGGCGCAGGTCTGGAAGGATGATCAGCCGGACACAATTCTTGATTTGGCGAAGGATGCCTCACGGCAGGCGGCGGCGAAGCTTCGTGGCCTGCGCATCGGCAAGCAAGAGCAAGCCCAGGAGGCGTATCAGAAGGCTCAGGAGCAGGTGCGGGCACAGGAGAAAATCTATGCCGAGTTGAGCCAGCAGCCCCTGCCCGCGGGACGTAAGGTGTTGGAGCTGAGCAGGGTTAATTCTGCCCAGGTTTCACGTGAAACATTAACCAATCAGCAATCTACCACGGTTGATTCTCTGCATTTTTCACCCACTGGCTCTAATAGCGAGAGCCAGCAGGGAACCCCGGCGGAGCACCCCGAACACCTGATTCTCAGCGGCCCCGAGCACCTGCGCATCACCGGCGCAAACGGTAGTGGCAAGACCACCCTCCTTGAGGCAATTGCCCACGCCGGCGAGGCGGACTACCTCTCCCCTGTGCAGCCCGCCTACCGCGTCGACTATTGCATCGAGGGGGCGTATATTCCGCAGC
>NZ_CALJRY010000148.1 GCF_937976295.1 uncultured Rothia sp.
TGACGGCCTCCAGCAGTTCGCGGGTTTGGGTGGCGCTTAGGGTGCGTGCGGGCTTCGCGTAGTGCAGCCGTGCGCGCCACAGCGCCTCGTCGGCGTAAATATTGCCCACCCCGGAGATCACCGACTGGTCCAGCAGCACCTTCTTAATGCCGCTGGAGGTGCGCAGGAACTTGCGGCGCACCGCCGCGGGGTCGAAGAACTCGTCCAGCGGGTCGCGGGCAATGTGCTTGACCGCCTCGGGCACGAGAAAACGCTCGGGTACGGCGCTAAAATCGGTGCCGCCCTCGGACGCTACTTCGCCCGGCGCTACTTCATTCACTGCAAGCGCTGCGGGTACGTCCGGTACCAGCGGGCTGAGGAACATGCCGCCGAAGATGCGCTGATCCACGAAGAGCAAGCGCTGCCCAGTGTTTGTCCGATTGCTACTTGCCCGGTTGGTGCTCTCCACGCTCTCCGAATTTCCAGCCGGTCCTAGCTCGAGTGCCACGCGCAGGTGCCGCGGCTGCTCATCGAACGCCGTACGAGCCTCCGATTTGCCGTCCATATCGCCGCCCGGCTCATCGCGCACGAGCACCTGACCGCTCATGCCCAGATGCACCACGAGCGCCTCGTCGGCAAGCGTGCCGTCCGCCTCGCTCAGGGTCAGCCACAGGTACTTGCCGCGGCGGTAGGCGCCGCGCAGTGCCCTGCCGGTGAGTGCCGCCTCAAAGTGGGCGGGACCGGGCAGATGCCTGCGCAGCGAACGGGCATCAACCACGCGCACCGCCCGCACGGGGCGACCCAAGGAATGGTCGGCTAGACCTGCGCGAACGGTTTCTACCTCGGGCAGTTCGGGCATGAATCTCTCTTTCAACAGGACTGCAGAATCAAGAGCCCGCAGAGCTAGCAGACCTGCAGGATGATTGAATGAGCCTAAACCAGAACGCGGTACGCCTGCTCAGCGGCAAGGCGCTCCGCCTCCTTCTTGCTCGGACCCACACCGGTACCGGTCTGCTGGTTCGCTACAATAGCGACCGCAGTGTACACGCGCGCGTGGTCGGGGCCCTCGCCGGTGACCTCATAGCGCACGTCTCCCCAACCGCGGGCGGTGGCGAGGTTCAGCAGCTCGGTCTTCCAGTCGCGCCCAGAGTTCAGGACCTTCTCATCATCGAGCAACGGCGCAATCAGGCGCAGCACCAGGTCACGAGCCGCCTCGCGACCGCACTCCAGGTAGGTCAGACCGAAAATCGCCTCCATGGTGTCGGCAAGAATCGAGTCCTTATCGGCGCCGCCGGTGTGAATCTCGCCCTTACCGAGCAGGATGTACCGGCCCAGATCCAGGTCGCGTGCCACCTTCGCCAACGCCACCGTAGACACCACCACGTGGTGCAGCTTCACGAGCTCACCCTCGGGCAGCTCGGGGTAGCGTCGGTACACTTCTTCAGCGATCGCCAGGGAAAGCACCGAATCGCCCAGGAACTCCAGGCGCTCGTTATGCTCCACCCCGGGGTTCTCGAAGGCGTAGGAGCGGTGGGTTAGGGATAGCAAAAACGTCTCGGCGTCGATATCGACCCCGAGACGTTTACGCAACTCCCTAGTATCAACACTAGGAAATTCAGTCATAAGGATTCACCGCTTCTTAGGCGTCTGCAACCTTACGGCCCTTGTACTCCAGGAACAGGGCGTTGCCTGCAGCGTCGGTTACAACCTTTGCCTGGTGGGGCAGGCTGTAGGTCACGCGACCGTTTTCAACGGTCTTAACCAGCTGGGGCACGGATGCCTTCCACTGGGAACGGCGTGCGCGGGTGTTAGCGCGGGACATCTTGCGCTTGGGAACAGCCACAGCTATCTCACAATCTCTAGTAACAACAATTTAGTTTTCGGTATCTGCACCGAGCAGGCCCTGCAGGGCCGACCAGCGCGGATCCAACACCTCGTGATGATGCCCGGGGTCATCCTCCAGGCGCGCACCGCAATCGGCGCACAGACCCTGGCAGGTGTCCCTACAAACAGGCTGGAACGGCAGTTGAAGGATTACTGCGTCCCGCAGAGCCGGTTCAAGGTCGATGGAATCATCCTCAACGGCGTACTGCTCATCTACTTCATCTTCGGGGCCGCCAGCCGGGGCCTTCTCAAAGACGAAAAGCTCTTGAATATTGGCCGACATCTCGTAATCAATCGGATCCAAGCAGAGGCTACACTCGCCGTGTACATCCACAACGACGGAGCCGGTTACTAGGATACCATCAACAACAGACTCCATACGAATATCGAGGTCAATATCCGAACCCTCTTCCACGCCGATGAGCGTGTTACCCAGGTCTGCCGGTGCGGGCAGAACCTCAGTGAGAGTTTCCATGGTGCCGGGGCGGTGAATCAGGTTAGTGACCGATACCACCAGCGGCGATGCGTCTGCACGTGAAATGGCGTTTCTCCTTACGAAATGTATAAACCAAAGTCCCATTTTAGGGGTGGTTCGCGCGGTTAATCAAGATTAAGCGCCTTTTAAATCTCTTTAAGTGGCGCTCACCTCTTAAATATCTCCTTAAGGAGGCGCCGCGCGGCGCTTAACCGGCCGGCCGGGGACGTTGCAGAGGCGGTTAAGTGCCCGGTCGGCGGTGCGGGTTGCCGTGCCGGTGGGCTTGTCGGGAGTGTCGGGCTGGTGGTCGGGGTAGGCGCACCCCAGGTGCACACCCAGGTTGATTAGGCGTTTTTCGCGTTTTTCAGGGCGCGGGCAACCGCCTCCGGCACGAAGGGAGTCACGTCACCACCCAGCGACGCCACCTCACGAATAATCGTGGACGACACCGCACCGTAGCGGTCCTCACAGGCCAAGAACACCGTCTCAACCTGCGCCAGGTGGCGGTTCATGCTCGCCATCGGAGCCTCATAGCTGTAGTCCGTCGCCGAACGCAGACCCTTCACCAGCACCTTCGCTCCACGCTCCGCCGCGTACTCGGCAAGCAGCACGCCCGGCGGAATCGGCTCCACGCTCACACCCTCAATGCCGAGCTCCTGCAGGGATTCACGCACCAGCTGCACGCGCTCCTCCAGGGAGAAACGGTACTTCTTGGCGCTATTGTGCGCCACGCCCACAATCACCTCATCAAAGAGCTGAGCGGCGCGGGCAATGATTTCCAGGTGGCCGTGGTGCACGGGGTCAAAAGATCCGGGGCAGAGGGCAATCATGGCGGTTCCTTCACGAATAAATATCAGAGGTCGGAATGGCTAAAAGCGGGCGAATATAGGATGCGGGTTAGCGGTATGCGGGCGAGCGCAGACTGAGGCGGGAAAATTGGGCGGTGAGATGAGGCGGCGTGCTTAGGCTGCGAGCTCTTCAGCGTCCTCGCCGGATTCGTTGCCGGGCTCGTTGCCGGACTCGTCGCCCGTCTGTTCCTCCGCCTCGTCAGGCTCCACATAGTAGAGAACCGTCTCGCCGTGCTGACGGGTCGAAAAACAGTACAGGCCCTCGCCCCACACCGGCTCCGCATCGCGCGAAGAACGCTCCACCACGACCACGGCGCCCTCGGCAAGCTTGGGGGTGAGCGCCTCCAGCAACTCGCTGATCTGCTCGTTCGGCATGGCGTAGGGAGGGTCAACAAACACCAAATCCCACGGACCGGAAGCGGACTTCACGTAGGTCAGCGCCTGAGACTGCTGCACGCGCGCCGCAGAACCGGTAGCGCCAGAAGAACCAGAGCCGGTGCGTCCCATCGCCTTCTCCACCGCGGCAACATTCTTGCGAATCACCGCAACAGCCTTCGGGTACGTATCCAGCAGAGTCACGGAGGCGGCACCGCGCGAGAGCGCCTCGCAGCCCAGCGCACCCGAGCCGCCAAAAGCGTCCAGCACGCGGGCGCCACGAATAATGTCGTAGCTCTCCAGCTTGGAGAAGAGGGATTCCTTCACCCGGTCGGTCGTGGGGCGAGTGTTATCCCCCGGAACCGAGGCAAGGCGAACGCCTCCGGCGGCACCGGAAATAATACGGCTCATAGGGTCTCTCCTCTTAGCTAGTGCGGTGTGTTGACGTCACGGTTTCAGCGGCTGGCGGGCAGGGGTGGTGGGCATGGCTGGCGGGGCGTTCTGCCACGTTGGGCTCTTATCCCCTGCCGAGGAACGCCTCACGGTCAGCATCCAGGGCGCGGTCAATCGTACGCGCCAGAGACGGATGCTTAGCCAGCGTCGGGTCCTTCTCCACCACCGAGCGGGCATCCTCGCGGGCACGCTCAATAATGTCAGCATCGGCGAGCGCCCGCAAAAACCGCAGGGTACTCTTCGAGCCCGATTGTGCAGCACCCAGAATATCACCCTCACGGCGCTGCGCCAGGTCGATGCGAGAGAGCTCAAAGCCGTCCGTGGTGGAGGCGACCGCATCCAGGCGCTCGCGGGACACGCCGCCC
>NZ_CALJRY010000149.1 GCF_937976295.1 uncultured Rothia sp.
CCGATCTCACGGCGTCATCAACCTGACCCGCATCCGCCCGAAGGTCTGGCGTGCCCGAGCCAGCTATCGCGACCATCGGGGCGTGCGCCGTGACGTCACCGCCCAGGCCCCCACCAAAGCCGCAGCTGAACTCAAGCTCAAGGCGAAGCTGGCGGCGTTGCCTGCCGCCGGTGCCGTCCTCAGTGGCTCCACCACCCTCAAAATCGCGCTCCAACGGTGGCTCGACGGGCTGGACGGGCTGGCGACTAACACGGTGCGTAATTACACGCTGTGGTCCTCACGGGTTGCCACGCATCTAGGCTCCTTGCAGTTGAGAGAGCTGACCGCAGGCACGATTGACGGGTACCTGTCGACGATTGAAGCATCCAGCGTCCGCTACAACCAGAGGCTCGTGCTCAAGATGGCTTTGGATGAGGCTGTGAGGCTTGGCGCAATCCCCCACAATCCCGTCCTATCTACCCGCACCGTCAAGACCAAGAAGAAAGAGGTGAGGGCGTTAACCCTGGAGCAGGTTCAAGAGCTGCGGCGACTCGTAGCTACCCCCTCCCCCACACCGACTTATGGTGGGTGGTTGCCTGATCTTGTCGATGTGCTTCTAGGCACTGGTTGCCGTTGGGGTGAGGGCGCGGGTCTGCGGTGGCAAGATGTAGACCTTGACGCTGGGACTGCCACGATCTGTGGAACACTCGTGCAAAAGGTTGGCTGGCAGGCTGACACAAAGACCCATGAGCCGCGTACCTTGCAGTTGCCTCCATTTGTCCTAGCCGTCCTGCGCAGGCGCAGGGCTGAGGCTGAAGAAGATGCGGTCTTCGTGTTCGAGCAAAGCGGCAAGTCTTTGGCGTACAACTCCGCTAGGACTTGGCTCATCCGCGCGCTGGAGGGCTCGGATTTGGAGTGGGTGACCTGGCATGTCCTCAGAAGGACGACAGCGACGTTCCTTGATGAGCATCTTGGTCTGGCTGAAGCGTCTCTGCAGCTTGGTCACGCCTCGGAGGCACAGACCTTGAGCGCGTATGTGGCTCGTCAGAATAAGGCTGGGTTCGCGGACGTGCTGGAGGGGCTGGCGGCGGCGTAATTTGGTCGCTATTTACTCGCCATTTTGAAACCAGTAAACCCCGAAAATAAACCAGTATTAGACCCTGGATAAAAAAGAAGAACCCCCGCATCTCCCCTAGTCAATCAGGGGAAATACGGGGGTTCATATAGTTTGCACACCTGTTACGTGTGCGCTCTCACATTAGAAAGCCTTGTTTACGAAAAAGCCTGACTTCCTTGATATTCCGGGGCAGAGAGTGGGTGTATCGGGGGTTAGTCCCCATTTACTCCCCACTTTGACGCTTTTATTCTATCTGCGAATAAGGCGTCTATTCCTCGTCGGTGTACATGCTCGGGTCCGTATTGAAATACGCAAGGATGGTGGTGATGATGGGGGTTACGGCTCCAGTCACAACAGCGGCCTGTTCGTTCGTCCAGATGCCGAAGACGACCAGCACCGCAGACAGTGCAGGAGCCAGCGCGTACAGTGATTTTCGAAACGCTGCCGCCTGCGATTCAGACATCTTACGCATTGTTCTCAATCTCCTTACCGAGCTCGTCTACTGCGTTCTGCAGCTTCTCCCAGGACGCACGCAGAGCCGAAACCTCTGCCTTGTCCAGCGGCGCGGGGACATTCTCGACACCACGCTCGACCTTTCCCTCCTTGATTGCATTGACGCGGTCGATAAGGCGGTCGAGCTGGTCGTACCAGCGGCCGGGGCAGGCAGTGTTGAAAAAGTCCTTGTGACCATGGACGTAGAAGGACTTGTTGTAGTAGGTCTCCAGGTCTGCGATTACCTGGGCGACGGTCTCAAAGTCCTCATTGCTCATTTCGGGGCGGCACTCGATGCCAATCGAGCGCTTATTTGCCGCCCAGTTGCCTGCATGCCAGGCGACGTCCTTAATCTCCACAAGCTGGGCGCAGCGGCCAGCTTCCACCACAAAATGTGCGGAGGTGCCGGGGCCGCCGGCAAAGAAATTACACACGTCCTCGAAGCGCTGACCGTCATTACCCCAATGGTGGATAACGATGGTGTCAATGTCGTTGATAGTGCGATTCTCCGAGGTGAACGAGGTGGCGTTCCACTCGGTGATGTCCTGATACTTCATATGAGGCTCCTTCTTAAATGTTGAAGCCCCCATGTTGGGGGCTAATCTTCCTTCTTCATAGCGCGGGCAAAAGATGAGCCACCCAGTTTTTCGATGGCGGTAATCCTGTCCTCGCTGGCATCATGGCGCTTGCGCGCATGCCGCATCTCATCCCGCAACCCGCCAATATCTCGCCGAAAATCGGCGTGCTCGGCGCGAGCTGTAGTAAAGTCCTCGGCGATGGTATCCAAGCGTTTCACCACGTTCAGCAGGGCGGTATTCGTCTCGCCCTGCATCTGTGTCAGTGCTTCGCTCACCTGCTCCACCTGCGCAAGAACCTTATCCAAGTCATCGCGCAAGTTCGTCTCATGGCTGTTGTTGGTCTGCTCCTTGATGGAGCGCACCTTCGAGTTCAGACGCTCCCATTGCGGGGCACCCCACTTAAGCCAGACAATCAGCAGGGAGAAGAGCACGGCTCCAACTGAGACGACGGCTTGGATGATGCCGTCCAGCACCGGGTGCCCGATGCGGGGAATCTCTGGCAACATACCCTCGCTTACTCTCCCGCGGCGGCGGTTTCTTCGGCGTTCGGCGCCTTGAAGAGCACACCAATCGCGTACATCAAATACTCGTCAGTCACACGGTTAGGGTCCGCACCAGGGGAAGCAAGCGCGGCACGCTTGGCATTCAGCTCGGCCTGCGCCTCATCCAGTGCAGCCACAGCCTTGGCATGCTCAGTGACGGCGTAGGCGTGTTCGTCTGCGATGGTCTGGGTGGAGCCTGCCCCGGCGGGCAGGGAGACAAGCAGTCCAATGTTTGCTTCCACGGAGTACTGTGCGTTGGGGATGCGCTGGCGCTGGGCGGCCTGGGTAGCGCGCTTGAGCAGGTCGGCGTCCTGGGACGCTGCGAGTTCTTGTGCGATGGTAGCCATGTCGGGTTACCGTCCTTTCTAAGTGAATAAATTTTTTTGGTGTTCCCGCGTCCCATGCTGTGTTTATGCTGGGGTGCCCGGCAGTGTGGTTGGGAACGGGTCGGTGGCTGGGTAGATGAGCAGCCCGCACCGCAGGTAGGTGCGGTTTACGGGGGAAAGGTCGAGGTTTCCGCGGCGCCAGGTGATACGATTCCCGTCACTCTGGGCGTGGAGAATGAGGATGCCTCGGGATTCTCCATCGTCTGTGACCACGGGGGCTATTACCGGCTGGTTGGATTGCCAACCGGGCGGGGTGGTCGCGGTAAGACGAATTTTTGCGCCTACGTCCCGATAGGTAGCATCTGTGATGTCGGGGCGGTCGTGGACGGTGATGGTGTCCCAGGTGCCGCCGCGGGCGGCGATGATGCACCAGTCACCAATCCGGCGGTAGAAGAGGTATCCGGCGGCGAGGGCGGGAGATTCGACGCGCCGCCAGCCGGTATCGCGCGGGGTTGCCCCTGATGCGAGGCGTTGGACAAGTGCGGCTGCTTCCGCGTCCAGCCCGCCCGGGTCGCCCTTGGGTCCGGGTTCA
>NZ_CALJRY010000150.1 GCF_937976295.1 uncultured Rothia sp.
CGTTGTAGGTGGCGGTGCGGCCGCGGGTGCGGGCGAAGGGGCCCTGGCCCTGCACATCCAAGCCAGTAACGGTCAGAATCGTGATGTCCTGGGCGCGCATGGCTGCGAAGGCTTCGTCGACGCGGGTCATGAGCTGATCGATATCAACGTTGGGGCGCATGATATCGTTACCGCCGCCGTAGAAGGTAACGATATTGGGGCAGAGGTCGAGGGCCGCGGGCAACTGCTCTTCCAGGATGGGAATGAGCAGGCGGCCGCGGATAGCGAGGTTTGCGTACTGTGCCTGCGGATCTACTGCACCGATGCCTTCGGCAACGCGGTCTGCCCAGCCGCGCAGGTTGTTGGGTCGGCGGCGGTCAACGTCACCCACACCTTCGGTGAAGGAGTCACCGATTGCCGCATAGCGTACTGATTCACCGTTGAGCTTGCCATTGGAGTCTAGGAGCGGGGTCGTCATTGTGTTCTTCTTTCCGGGCCTCTGTAGAGAATGACCCTTCTATGGAAGAAGCCGGCACACCCGCGCGGTGTACCGGCTTCTTCGCTTAGCTTTCGGTGCGTCCTACACGCCAGTATCCCATGAACGAAACCTCGTTCTTAGGAATCAACGCCTCATTGACGCAAATCCGTCGTAAAGCTTTAACCGTTGAAGCTTCTCCAGCAATAAAAACATAGCGTTGCGGACTCTGCTGGTCCGCGAGGCCCCACAGCACTTCCGGTTCCTCAGCCATCTCGCCCACCTCAGTTGCCTTACCGGAGGAGGCGGCCCCGGGTGCTCGGGTAACTTCAGGTGATTGGGTGGCAGGAACACCCGTCTCCTCAACCCCCAGCAGATGCCGCAAACTCGTAGCAAGAGCAGAACCCCGCTCCTTGGCAGCACCATCCTGCCCGCGAGCGCACCAATGAACCCTCACATTCGGCAGATCCGCGACCTCGGGCAGATGAGGATATACATAAGACCACAGGGCCTCAACGGTATCGCCCCGTTCCGGAACCTCCACCAAAACATCAAAGATGGGCCCGGTCTTTCCTTCAGGTAGCGCAGGCGAGCCACTCCCCCGAGCGCACTCGGCAGATTCGGCTGCATACTCGGCAAGAATAGAGAGAACCGCGGGCACAGCTGTCTCATCCGCAGCAAGAATAATACGCTGAGCACCGGCCGCAGACCACGAAGCCCACAGCGGATACCCGTAGAGAGGAGCCAGCAGGGACACCCTATCCCCCACCCGCGCCTGAGAAGCCCAGGTAGCCCCGGGACCCATGCGCTCCACCCCGTCTGCATCTTTCTCCGCGTGGAGCACAAAATCCACATCAACCTCGGGCAGGGCACCCTCCGGCACCCCGTTCCCCGCATCCTCGAGGCGGCGGGCGGGGCGGGTCAGGGCAGTGGGCACCTCCGGATGCGCGGGGAGAGCGGCGTATACCGCCTCCAGAGCGCCATCCGGCACCCGCAGACGAGACGCCCGCAGAGTATAGGTGCGCATCCATCCACGCTCAGATTCGGGCAGGGCAAACCAGGTGGTACGCCAGGAATCGTCCAGGGTTATCTGCACCGGTTCGGCATGCAATGCGCGAATCCGCCCCAGCTCATCACGGTCACTCGCCGGGGGAATCAGAAGTTTAATATAGCCGTCTAGAACTCCCCGATAGGATTCGCACTCTCCGGCAGTCACCTCGGCGGCAGCCGGGGGCTGCATTCGGTCGGCAGTCATTGTGCTACCCAGCCCACCGCTCGCTATCGGATAGGCGGCATAACGCAGTGCGGGACCGGTCAGGCTGACCCTCACATAGGAGGGGGTCAACCTCTGAACACGGCTCACCGCCACAGTAAATAGCCCGTACCCGTGCTCACCGTGAGAACGGGTACGACGCGAAGACCCCATTATTTTCCCCATCTTTATGTGTGCTTGAGTTCGCCGGGTACACGCGGATGCGGCACAACCACAACGCTACCGTCGTTGAAGGGGTCAGCTACCTCGGCCTTCAAACCGAAAATGCTGTCGAGGTTTGAACGGGTTAGCACTTCCTGCGCCTCGCCCTGAGCCACAATGGAGCCGTCTTTCATCGCCACCAGGTAATCGGCTACGCGGGCGGCGAGGTTCAGTTCGTGCAGCACCATAATCATGGTGGTGCCGCGCTGCTCATTGAGCTCAGAGAGCAGATCGAGTAGCTCCACCTGGTGTGCCAAGTCAAGGTAGGTGGTCGGCTCATCCAGCAGAAGGATATCCGTTTCCTGCGCTAGTGCCATTGCAATCCACACGCGCTGACGCTGACCGCCGGAGAGCTCGGTAACCTGGCGTTCTGCAAGGGACATGGTGTCGGTGGCTTCGAGAGCCCAAGCAACCGCCTCGTCGTCTTCGGCGCTATTGCGTTTGAAGAGGCCCTGGTAGGGGTAGCGGCCGCGAGATACCAGGTCGGCTACGGTAATGCCTTCGGGGGCGATGGGGTGCTGGGGCATCAGACCGACCATGCGGGCAAACCCCTTCATGGAGTACTCGTGGGTGGAGGTTCCATCCAGGGTAAAGTCACCCTTAAGGGGCTTGAGAAGGCGGGAGACACCGCGTAGCAGAGTGGATTTACCACAGCCGTTGGGGCCGATAATGGCGGTCACTTTACCTTTGGGAAATTCGAGGGAAAGGTCTTTGACGATGGTCGTTTCGCCGTAGCCGAGGCTGACGTTCTCCACCTTCAGGGTACGCTCGGTGATTTCTTTCATTTATTTTCCTTCCTTCTGGTTCTGCAGAAGAAGCCAAATCAATACGGGAGCACCCATGGCTCCCGTCAGAATGCCCACGGGGAATGAGATTGAGGGGAATAGATTAGCCGCCATAAAATCAGCAAGCACCACAATCGTGGCACCGACCATTGAGGCTCCCAAAAGTGTATGACGGCCGCCCATCATGCGCCGAGCAATAGGACCGGAGACAAAAGCAATAAATGCTATGGGACCGGTAGCTGCCGTTGCCATTGCAGCGAGGAGAACACCTAAAGAGATGTAATACCATCGAACACATCCTACCGGCACACCGAGGCCATGCGCCAAGTCGTCTCCTACAGCGGAAGTTTTGAGGTGGTTAACACCCCAGAGGATGAAAGGCAGAAGCACGATGAGGGCAATACTGAGGATGCGGATTCGCTCCCAGTTCGCGTTATTTAATGATCCGACCATCCACACGGTAGCGCTGGTTGCCTGTCCCGTGGACATCCGTTCCAGCAGGTAGGTGACAGCCGCCTGGCATAGTGCTGCAACACCAATACCCATCAGAATAAAGCGATTACCGACATTTGCTCGGCCTGAGGCAAGGATCATGGTTACCAGGGCGGCCGCAAGAGCAAAGAGAATAGCGTATACAGAGACGCTGAACCCGGAGGCACCCCAGTACACCATGGAGATTACGGCTCCCAGGGAGGCGCCGTTGCTGATACCGATAATATCTGGGCTGGCGAGGGGGTTCCGCAGTAGAAGCTGGAAGATGGCACCGGCGCATCCAAAGGCGCACCCTGCTAAGGCGCCCAGCAGTGCGCGGGGCAGCTTATCTTCCATGACAATAAACCGGGCACCTCGCACGGGCACTTCCCCTCCGGTGAGAAGGGTCAAGAAATCCGGGATAGTAACGGTGTAGGTGCCCAGGAGCACACGCACCGCCAGGGCGGCAAGGACTCCGAGGGCCAGAAGGATAAGGGCTCGGCGAGGGCGGCGCATGCTGGCCCGGCGGACAGCACGAAGCCGCTCCACTCCACCCGTCGTAGGCGGGGCTGCCTGTAAGGGGTGATTCATGAGATGCTCGCCCCTTTCGAACGTCGGATGAGGTAGATAAAGACGGGTACGCCCAGCACAATAGTGCTCACCCCGACTTGAATTTCCTGGGGCGGCATGAGTATACGCCCCAGGGTGTCGGCCAGCAGCAGGATGACGGCACCGAAGAGTGCCGATGCGGGCAGGAGCGTTCTGTAGTCTGCGCTGATGAGGGCGCGCATGGCGTGGGGCGCCATGAGACCGAGGAACGCGATGGGCCCGGCAAGTGCCACGGCTACGCCCACGAGAAGGGTTACCCCAATAAATAGAACGAATCTTCTTCGGTGGACGTTTTCTCCCAGAGATGCCGCCATATCATCACCGAGAGCAAGGTTATTGATGGTGCGAGCGCCGCTGAACAGAATCAGGGCTCCTACCGCAAGGAGCAGGCCGGAGGGAAAGAGCGTCTCCAAATCTTTTCCGGCGATAGAGCCTACCTGCCAGCGCCTCAGGTCATCCATCGTATTTTGACGGGTCAGAATCAGTGCGCTGGTCAATGACCCAAGCCCCGCACTGAGCGCCGCACCCATCAACGCCAATTTCACCGGGGTCGCCCCATCTTGACCGATGGACGCAAAGGCATACACGAGCGCGGAGGCTAGGGCGGCACCCGCAAAGGCGTAGAGGGAATATTCTAGGGGCGAGTTCACCCCGAGAAAGGTAATTCCAGTGACGACGGCAAACGCGGCACCCGAGTTGACTCCCAAAATACCGGGGTCGCCCAGGGGGTTGCGAGTAATACCCTGCATGCCGGCACCGGCCAGTCCGAGAGCGGAGCCTATAATTAGCCCCCACAGCGTGCGAGTTATACGGGCGTCTATAACGGCCCCCTCAATTCCTGCGGGTCGGTGGCTGCTGAGGGCACCCAACACAACATCCGGGGCAATATATCGGGTTCCAACCAGTAGCGAGGTTAATGCCGCCGCAAGAACAAGGAGGATGAGAGTCAGCAGACGGGGCAGGTGCCGTGCGCTGGATGTGCGACGGACCTGCCCGTTATTCTGCCCCTGCTGGGCTCTTTTCACGCTACTTGGCGTCCTTGCTGTTCTTAATGGCCGCGGAGAAGTCCTTGAGGATGGAGGAGTTCTTAACGACCCAGGGCAGGGAGAGCGGGGAGGCTGCGGAAAGCGCCAAACCGATGTGCTTATTCGATTCGAAAATAGCGGCGTTATTCTTGAGGGCCGGCAGGGTTGCAAAGAGCGAATCTGCCTTGATCTTTTCAATATCGGCTGCGTCGTTGACCCAGGCCCAGAGGACATCGCTCTCAACCTGATCGAGAACCTCCGAGGAGATGGAGAGGAAGACACTCTGCGCATCCTTGGAGTGTTCAGTCACGTAGGGGGCTTCAACCATGCCCCAGTCGATGAAGGTCTGGGGGCGGGAATCCTTGGCGGTGTATGCGCCGAGGGTTTTCTTCTCGAGGTCGAAGTAGCCCGCAATGAAGCTTGCGCCGGCAAGGTTG
>NZ_CALJRY010000151.1 GCF_937976295.1 uncultured Rothia sp.
CATTGTTTGGTTGGTTGTTGATAGAATCATAGAACGTGAGAGTTCCAACGCTTTTCTTCATTTGTATTCCTCCATTTTACCAAAAATGTCAGGTTGTCAGCTCCTCTGCGCGCCGATTTGCCTCCGCAAGAATCTCCTTCGGTATCTCGCCAAAGGGGAGGGATGGCGTGCCGAGCGCCGTGAGCATATCAGAAACGACGGCCAAGGTTTTGCGGGAGCGCTGAAACTCCTGCACCACGACGGCGTTCTTTGCGACGACGGGCAGTGTGAGCATCTCGTCAAAGAGCGCCAGCGCCGCAGAGGGGGTACTCCCCCGCTAGCATTGTCCGACGTGCCCTTCCTATGAGGCTGTCGAAGAGTTTTAGTCCTCTACGGAACGGAAAGCCACAACCGCGTTGTGGCCACCGAAACCGAAGGAGTTCGACAGCGCCACAATCTCGCCGGTAGGCAGTTCGCGTGCCTCAGTCACCACATCCAGGTCAATCTGGGGGTCCTTGTTGTCCAGGTTGATGGTGCAGGGTGCGGTGCGGTGGTGCAGAGCCAGTACGGTCAACACAGCCTCGAGTGCGCCCGCGCCGCCGAGCAGGTGGCCGGTCATGGACTTGGTTGCGGAGACGGCGATGTTCTTGGTGTGTTCGCCGAAGGTTTCGTGCATTGCGGTTGCTTCGGGCAGGTCACCGGCGGGGGTGCTGGTGGCGTGCGCGTTGATGTGCACGACGGTCTTCGGGTCGATGTTGCCGTCTTCGAGGGCTTCGCGCAGTGCGCGGGTTGCGCCGAGTGCTGCGGGGTCCGGTGCGGTGATGTGGTAGGAGTCGGCGGATACGCCGGTGCCTGCCAGTTCCGCGTAGACGCGTGCGCCGCGTGCCTTGGCGTGTTCTTCGGATTCGAGGATGAGTGCTGCTGCGCCTTCACCCATGACGAAGCCGTCGCGGTCGACGTCGTAGGGGCGGGATGCCTTTTCGGGTTCGTCGTTGCGGGAGGAGAGTGCCTGCATCTTGGCGAATGCTGCCATGGGGAGCGGGTGGATTGCTGCCTCAGAGCCGCCGACGATGACGACGTCTGCCTTGCCGCTGCGAATCATTTCGGCGCCGAGCTGCATGGCTTCGGTGGAGGATGCGCATGCGGAGACGACGGTCTGCGCTGCGGCGCGTGCCTTGAGGTTCATGGAGACGGCTGCTGCGTTGCCGTTGGGCATGAGCATCGGGACGGTCATGGGCAGGACGCGGCGGGGGCCCTTTTCGCGGAGGGTGTCCCATGCGTCGAGGAGGGTCCACACGCCGCCGATACCGGTGCCGAAGGCTACGCCGGTGCGCTCGGGGTCGACTTCTTCAGCGGATTCGGCGTCGGGGCCGGTGAATCCTGCGTCTTCCCATGCTTCGCGTGCGGCGATGAGGGCGAGCTGGCCCGAGGGATCCAGGCGCTTTGCTTCTACCTTGGTGAGGCGGCCGGATTCGAGGGCGGGAACAGCGAGCTGGCCTGCAATGTATACGGGCAGGTCGTATTCCTTGACCCAGGGGTAGTCGAGGGTGGATACACCAGATACGCCCTTGGTTGCGTTTTCCCAGGTGGTGGGGACGTCGCCGCCAATGGGGGTGGTCGCGCCGAGGCCGGTCACCAGCACTTTTCGAGACATTGTGGCACTTTCTCTTCGGTGGTCGATTTGGTGGTTTATCCGGTGGTGTGTGGATATAAACCTGTGGGGTCCGGGCTGATACTGCGTGTAGGGAACACCGCTATGGGAGCCCGGAGTGTATTGAAATGAAGCAGAGTGAATAGCGATGCGGCGCGGGCCGGTGAGAGCCCGCGCCGCCTCGTTATTGGTTATAGCTTAGGCAGCGTTCGCGATGAACTCGACTGCGTCGCCAACGGTCTTGAGGTTCTTGACCTCTTCGTCCGGGATGGTCACCTCGAACTTCTCCTCAGCGTTCACGACGATGGTCATCATCGAGATGGAGTCGATGTCCAGGTCCTCGGTGAAGGACTTGTCCAGCTGAACGTCCTCAACCTCAACGCCGGTCTCTTCGTTAACGATTTCTGCCAGACCTGCGAGGATCTCTTCCTTGTTAGCCATTCAGGGGCTCCTTTGTTGTTTCGATGGTCATCGCACCCGCCGGGTGGGGGTACGCGTGCATTACCGAGTTTATCGTGTCTGCGTGGTGTACGCATGCGTCAACTCGGAGTTTGTGGGGATGCTTTCCCGCTTTATGTTCTTTCTCGCGCACCGGCGCGGTGCCGGTGGTGAGGGGCGGTGAGCATCGGGCTCCGGTGGTTTTCCTTAGGGAACGGGTTTTCCTTAGGGAAGGACGACCACCTGAGCTGCGAATGCCAGGCCGGCACCGAAGCCGATCTGCAGGGCGAACTTGCCGGAGAGTTCCGGGTTCTCCTTGAGCAGGCGGTGTGCGGCGAGGGGGACCGATGCGGCGGAGGTGTTACCGGCATCGACGATGTCGCGTGCCACTGCCACCGTGTCGGGAAGCTTGAGGGTCTTGACCATCTGGTCAATGATGCGGGCGTTTGCCTGGTGCGGGATGAGCGCGCCGAGCTCGTCGGGGGTGATGCCGGCGGTTTCGAGTGCCTGCTTGGCGACCTTCGCCATTTCCCATACTGCCCAGCGGAAGACGGAGGGGCCGTCCTGGCGCAGGGTGGGCCAGATTTTTTCGCCCTCCTGCACGGGGTTTGCTACGAAGTCGCGGTTGCGGATGTCCAGCAGGGAGCGGTCCATGCCGACGGTGCCCCAGCGGGAGCCGTCCGAACCCCATACGGTGGGGGCGATGCCGGGCTCGTCAGAGACACCGACAACTGCGGCGCCCGCGCCGTCGCCGAGCAGGAAGGAGATGGTGCGTTCGGTGTTGTCGATGAAGTCGGAGAGCTTCTCAACGCCGATGACCAGCACGTTCTTTGCGGTGCCCGCGCGGACGAGGGCGTCTGCCTGGGCGATGCCGTAGCAGAAACCTGCACACGCTGCGGAGATGTCGTATGCGGGGCACTTGGAGCCGATTGCGTCGGCAACCAGGGTTGCCAGGGAGGGGGTTGCGTAGGGGTGCGAGATGGTCGAGATGATGACCGCCTCAATGTCCTCACCGGTCACACCGGATGCTGCCAGGGCGTCCTTAGCGGCGCCGATGGCGAGGTCGGCTACCGACTGGTTTTCGCTGGCGCGGTGGCGGGTTGCGATGCCGGTGCGCTGCTTGATCCACTCGTCGGAGGAGTTGATTGCCTCAACGATGTCATCGTTGGGGACGATGACTTCACCGCGGGCTGCGCCGTAACCGAGGATGCGGGAGTAGCGGTTGATTTCGTACTGCTTGAGGGTAGTCACGTATTCAATCCTTAGTGCTGATGCTCGCAAGACACTGTGTGCCTCGCATGTCTAAAGTGCATGTCTGGTGTGAAGGGTTCCTAGCGTGAGGAGGGCTGGGTGCTCTCCCCCAGCGTTTAGCCCTTCAGCGAGGCGAGGTCCTCGGGAGTGTTGATGGAGGTGCCGGGCACGCCGCGCATCGCGCGCTTTGCCAGACCGACCAGGGTGCCTGCGGGGGCGACCTCGATAATGCCGGCGACCTCACGCTCAAGCAGGGTTGCCATGCACAGGTCCCAGCGGACGGGGCTGGTCACCTGGGAGACGAGGGTCTTGACGAACTCTTCACCGGATGCCACGGCGGAACCGTCGCGGTTGGTCAGCAGTGCGGAGGTCGGGTCGGATACCTGCAGGGATGCGGCAAACTCTTCCAGGGCGGGCACGGCCGGTGCCATTGCCTCGGTGTGGAATGCGCCAGCGACCTTTAGGGGGATGACGCGAGCGCGTGCGGGCGGGTTCGCGGCGAATGCTTCGATGGCGGGGATGGGGCCTGCGGCTACGATCTGGCCGCCGCCGTTGGAGTTTGCTGCGACCAGGCCTGCTGCGTCGATGGCTTCGCGGACGTTTTCTTCAACGCCGCCGAGTACTGCAGCCATGCCGGTCGGGGAGGCGGCTGCCGCCTCCGCCATGCCGTTGGCGCGCACGCGCACGAAACGCATTGCGTCTTCGTCACTGAGTACGCCCGCGAGGGCTGCCGCGGTGATTTCGCCGACGGAGTGGCCCGCGAAGATGAGTTCTTCACCGTCGAGTTCGCGCAGTGCGAGGCGACCGGTGACGATGCCTGCAGCCACGATGAGGGGCTGGGCGATTGCGGTGTCCTTGATGGTTTCTTCTTCGGCTTCGGTGCCGTAGTGAATCAGGTCGATGCCTGCCGCTTCGGAGAGTCGTTCCAGGTGCTCACGCACACCTTCAATCTCGAGCCAGGGGCTCAGGAAGCCCTTCTTCTGGGAGCCCTGTCCGGGGCAAACGAGTGCGCGCATGCGGTGCGACCTTTCTGGTTTTTAGTACTCGTACGCGGTGCCTCTGCAGAGATGAAGACCGCGGTTAGTCTGTTACCTATGCTACCTTGTTCAACCGCTTTGCATAAACATCGCAGTGCAAGAATTTTGGGGTGCACTGGGAGCTTAGACAGTGGTTGAACAGTGTATAGCTTAGATTGAAATTGCCCATTCGTACAACCCGAACGGGCAAGGTTCAAATAGAGAGACACCTAACTTTCGGGTTGCCACCCTATGCTCGCGGATGCGCCCGCGCGTACGTCTCCGCCAGACGCTTCATCGACACGTGCGTGTAAATCTGCGTGGTCGCCAACGACGAATGCCCCAGCAGCTCCTGCACCGAACGGATATCGGCTCCACCATCAACCAGGTGAGTCGCCGCCGAATGGCGCAAAACGTGCGCACCCGAGGCCTGAGTGTTCTCCACCGTGCGCAGCAGGCGGGTCAGGTCCTCACGAATCTGACGGGCATTCGCACGCCCCCCACGAGGGCCAATAAACAGTGCCGTCACACCCTGAGCGCCCTCCGGAATCCACTGCGGACGACCATACGAAACCCAACGATTCAACGCCTTGAGCGCCGGGGTACCCAGCGGCACCACGCGCTCCTTATTGCCCTTACCCAGCACGCGCACCGTCTTATTCGCCCGGTCCACGCTCTGCAAATCCAGGCCGGTCAGCTCGGAAATACGCATGCCCGAGGCGTACAGCACCTCAACCACGGCTTCGAGGCGCAGCAGGCGTGCATCACGAGGATTCTGCGCCCGACGCTCCTGCAGGGTAGTGAGCAGCTGGTTCATCTGCTCACGGCTCAGCACCGGCGGCAGGTGATTCTCCCGCTTGGGAGTGCGCATACCGCGCGTAGGGTTGGCGTGCACCAGTTCCTCCTCCTGAGCCCAGGTGAAGAACGTGCGCAGGGTCGAACCGCGGCGCGCCACCGTAGAACGAGCCGCCTGCCGCAAATGCAACGAACCCAACCACTCACGAATCAGAGACGCATCGATACTATCCAGATGCCGCACGCCGCGGCGCGCCATGTAGCCGAAGAAGCCTTCCAAATCCGAAATATAGGAACGAATCGTCTCTTCGGAACGGTGCTTCTCATAGC